>JAFUUM010000011.1 GCA_017477805.1 Lachnospiraceae bacterium | reverse complement strand
TTTTGACGCCGGGTAATGAGGTCATCCGGATCTGGAAACTGAAGATATCGGATGCGGGCATTGTCATTGCCTTCCAGATGGCGGTAAGGCTCACCTTCCTCATCATGGGAACCTCCATCCTGACGTTGACGACAACCCCCAACAACTTGACGGACGGCATGGAAAAACTCTTTGGCCCCCTGAAGGTCTT
Organism: Lachnospiraceae bacterium; assembly: GCA_017477805.1. Classification (GTDB taxonomy): domain Bacteria; phylum Bacillota; class Clostridia; order Lachnospirales; family Lachnospiraceae; genus SIG336. Next base: position 5,946 of record JAFUUM010000011.1, on the reverse strand, counting down.
TAAGGTGCCGGTGCATGAACTGGCCATGATGATGTCCATCGCCCTTCGCTTTATCCCTATCCTTTTGGAAGAGACGGACAAGATCATGAAGGCCCAGATGGCAAGAGGCGCGGACTTTGAGAGCGGATCCCTGATCCGCCGGGCAAAGAGCATGGGAGCATTATTGGAACCCCTGTTTATTTCCGCCTTCCAGAGAGCAAACGACCTGGCCATGGCCATGGAAGCAAGATGTTACCGGGGCGGCGAGGGCAGAACAAAGATGAAACCCCTGATCTTCAAAAAGCGGGATATCATCGGCAGAAGCCTTGTGTATATTTATCTGATCCTCTGCGTTGTGGTGGGGAGACTCCTTCCCGTACCTTCACTGACGGAACTGTTCCACTGATCGCTGAAGCGAAGACAGGATCAAAACAGAATAATAAGCGAAAACAAAAACAGCGTTTGTACTCGATCGGTACAGACGCTGTTTTTTGATTTGAACATAGAGGTGTGCCGGGGGCTGATGGCCACTCGGCAGGAACCATGGCACCGTGGCGTGATCCGTCAGGCATGGGAGGAAGGCTCGCTGTCCTCGTAGTAAAGCTTCACCCGGATGTTCTGGTTGTAATCTCCAAAGTTTTCCCCGAAGAGGGTAAGTCCTCCGCAGTTGGGAGTATCCTTGGGGACCGCAAAGGTCAGGTCGATGTTGCTGTTGTAGTCGATGTTTAAGTCATCGATGGTGGTGTTACTAAGCTTTAAACTGCCGTCGATAAAGGTGCCGGCGGAGTTGATGATCAGGGTCTTTAAGAGCCCGTACTGATTTAACAGTTCCGGCCACCAGCTGGGACTTAAGATACCCCGGCGGGCACCGAAGTCTCCGGGGCTGATCCAAACCCCCAGTTCCGTCCCGTTTAAGATGAAGTGGATGTCGCTGGGATAATCTTCCTTATATTCCGGACACTCGGAACTGATCTCGAAGGAGATCTGGATCTCCGTCAGTTTCTGGCCGGCACGAAGTCTGTTGGGAATGGTATAGGTAACGCTGCCGTAGCCAAGCCATAAAACTTCCGCATTGAAACGGTCAGGGAAGGTAAACACCTTGGGATTGTCCACTTCGCCGATGAGCATGGAAGGTGTAGCCAGCCCGCAGGTGGGATGGATGTCCGCCACGGTAAAGTGGCCGATGGAGATCTCATCCTGATAGAACTGCTCGGCGTTGCCGGTACCGGCATCCATGTCCACGATCATCCGGCTGTATTTGGGACGGATCTGCTTCATGATGCCACGCTTGCCGGAGGCGGTATGGATGGTGATGAGTCCTGCTTCCTCTAACTGTTTGACATGCATGGAAACGGCACTGTTGGTGATCTGAAGGGCTTCCGCAAGATCATTCATACTCATGTGCGGATTTTCGCAGATCAGTTCCATGATCTTTAAGCGTACGGGAGTGCTGAGAGCTTTGAAGATCTCTTCTCCTTCTTGTAACGAGTGTAAGTACAGCATGGTTTTCCCCTTATGTTAAGTAGAATGAAAACAATTAACTGCCTTTATGTTATCAGTATTGACTTAATCTTTCAAGACTTTACTTAAGAAAAGTTTTTGCTATTTTTGCAACGCTTTATACAATTGAAAGGAGAGGTAAAACGGTTTATTCGTGAAAATATACAAAAATGATGTCCTAAATTTGTCATTTCGGATAGAGGGTCCTCGTTGTATTTAAGCAAAAGATGTAGTATTTTATAAGCACGGGTTAACGAAAAAGTGAAGTAGTTAAGTGAATGCTTAAACAATCACAGAAACAATATGATCGAGAGCCCATGAAAATCCAGTATTTACAAGAAAGGACGAATTCACCATGGTTCACTATTTTATTAATACCCTTAATAAAAAGGGTCATCTTCATCCCGAACTGCAGGGACACTTCTCGGAGCATCTGGGAAGATGCATCTACGAAGGGTTATATGTAGGAGAAAATTCCGAGATCCCCAACCGCAACGGAATGAGGATCGATGTGGTGGACGCCCTGAAGGAAATGGGGATCCCGGTGCTACGCTGGCCCGGCGGATGTTTCGCCGATGAGTACCACTGGATGGACGGCATCGGTCCCAAGGAAAAGAGAAAATGTATGGTCAACACCCACTGGGGCGGCGTTACCGAGGACAACAGCTTCGGTACCCACGAGTTCATGGAACTTTGCGATCAGCTGGGCTGTAAGAATTACATCAACGGCAACGTGGGATCCGGCAGCGTCCGGGAAATGAGCGAATGGGTAGAGTATATGACCCTGGACGGCATTTCTCCCATGACCAAATTAAGAAAAGAAAACGGCAGGGAAGATCCGTGGACGATCAACTTCTTTGGTGTCGGAAACGAAAACTGGGGCTGCGGCGGAAACATGACGCCTGAGTACTACGGAAACCTCTACCGCAATTATCAGACCTACGTCCGCACTTATGATCCCAAGAAGCCCATCTTTAAGATCGCCTGCGGTGCCAACGCAGATGATTACGAATGGACAAGAGGCGTATGCCAGACCTGTTTTAAGTCCCCCGAGTGGATGCACGGCTTCATGGACGGCATCTCCCTTCATTACTACACGGTTCCTGATACCTGGGAAAAGAAGGGCAGCGCCACCGACTTTGATGAGAAAGACTGGTACAAGACCTTAAAGAAGACGCTGAAGATGGAAGAACTCATCAGACGTCACACCGCCATCCTCGATCAGTACGATGTGAACCGTAAGGTAGGCCTCATCGTTGACGAATGGGGAACCTGGTACGATGTGGAACCCGGAACCAACCCCGGCTTCCTCTATCAGCAGAACACCATCCGGGATGCCCTGGTGGCAGGTATCAACCTGAACATCTTCAACAAGCACTGTGACCGCGTGCGGATGGCAAACATCGCCCAGATGGTGAACGTGCTCCAGGCTGTGATCCTTACAGACGGCGAAAAGATGATCAAGACCCCCACCTACCACATCTTCAAGATGTACAAGGTACATCAGGATGCGGAACTGTTAGACAGCCATATCGACACAACAGAGATCGGACTGGAAGACGAGAACAAGGTTCCCAACCTGACCGAGTCCGTATCCCTTGGCAAAGACGGCAAGATCCATATCACCATGACAAACCTTTCCTGCAGTGAGGCTTATGACGTTGATACCGCCATCACCGCAGAGGGTGATATCAAGTCTGTGACCGGAGAGATCGTAAACGGAAAGATCGACGATCACAACACCTTTGAAGATCCCGAAAAGGTAACGCTGAAAGCCTTTGATGCCGTGAAGGCAGAGGGCAGCAGACTGACCTTTACCATTCCCGCAGCTTCCGTACTGCATCTGGAAGTAACTGTTTAAGAAAAAAAGCCCGGTAACCCGGGCAAAAAGAACCGGTAACAACGAGGACTTAGTATGATCCGTGGAAACAGCTTCATCCGAAAATCCATAAGCACGGTTTTGGCCACGGCCCTGACGGTGTCCGCCCTTGCGGCACTCCCCGGGGCACCTGCCATGAAGACTCTGGCAGCAGGCGGAACAGGCGCATCCTCCGGAAACGGGGCTGCTTCTTCCTATGACAGCACCTCCACCGAGCGTCTCGCCACCAATTATACCCATGTTTCCGCAGGCTATACCGCTCCGGTCTATACCGGAGAACCGGTGATCCTGTCCATGGAAGAGGGTGCGGCGGATGAAGCAACGGCAGCTTTTCTGACATCGGACAACCGTGGCTATGAAGGCGGTGCCGTGGCGGATGTGGCTCACGGTGATGAGCTGACGCTGAAGGCATCCGTTCCCCAGACCGCGCAGTACCGCATCGGATTTGACTATCTGTCCTACGATGCTTCCATCCTGCCCATCGAATTATCCTTTGCGGTGGACGGTGAATACCCTTTTTACGAAGCACGAAGCCTTGCCTTTGAGACCACCTGGATCTCCGAGGGAGAGGCAGACATCGACCGCTACGGAAACGAGATCGTCTCTCTTCCGGACAAAAAGATCCGCTGGGAGCACAAGGATCTTGGGGATGCCAGTTACCGGTATTCCGGTGCGCTTCTCGTGGAACTGACGGCGGGAGAGCATGAGTTTAACATCGGTGTTCGGGAAGGCACCCTCCTTCTTGGAAACATCACCCTGTGCGCTCCCGAGGTGATCCCGGAGTACAAAGGATCCGAGGCGGCACCCGGAGCGGAACTCATCACCATCGAGGCAGAGGACTTTACGGAACGGAGCCATTCCTCCATCCATGCGGTGGGAGAATTTGACAACGCCCTTTACCCCTTGTCTCCCAAAGAAAAAGTATTAAACGTCATCGACGAAGACTCCTTCAACGAAGCGGGTCAGAGAGTGACTTACGAATTTACGGCAGAAAAAGCCGGGTATTACCGCCTGGCCATGAACTATCGGCAGTCGGAGAAAAACGACTTCCCCGTATTTGCGGATATCCGGGTGGACGGGGAGATCCCCAGTACCGCATTTTCCGATTATCCCATCAAGGCATCCGCAGGTTATACCCTTTCTTCCTTTACGGATGAGCAGGGTGAAAAGCTCAGTGTCTACCTTGAGGAAGGAACCCATACCGTCTCCCTGACCATCTCTGCGGATCCCCTGCGCTACGCTCTGGAAGAAGCAGATGAGATCATGAGCGGCATCAGCGACCTTTCCCTGGAGATCAAGAAGGTAGCGGGTACCGGAAAGGACAAATACCGGGATCTGAAACTGACAAGGTACATCCCGGATGTTCAGACAAGACTCCTTGACTGGGTTGAAAGACTCTACGCAGTGACCACTGCGGCAGATCCCTATGTGGGAGCGGATAAGCCCAAAGATGTGGCAGCCTTTTCTTATCTGCTCATTGCAGCGGATCAGTTAAACACTCTGGCGGAAGAACCGGATGAACTGGTTTACCGGGTGGACGAACTGGCAACCAGCGTCAACTCCATCAATACCCAGATTGCCAACTTCGTGGATCTCATCGGAGATAACGATCTTGCCATTGACCGCATCTATCTCTATCAGGACGATGCAAAACTTCCGAAGAAGCCGGGGCTTTTTGCAAGGCTCTGGATGAACATCAAGCGGTTCTTCTTATCCTTCTTCGGTCAGTCCTATTCCGCATCCAACGTGGATGAGACCCATATTCAGGTATGGGTGAACCGTCCCCGTCAGTATGTGGAGATCATGCAAAAGATGATCGATGAGGACTTTACAAAAAAGACCGGCATTCAGGTGGATCTTTCCCTGATGACGGATGCCCAGAAGCTGATCCTGTCAAACGCCTCCGGAGATACACCGGATATCGCCACGGGCATCAACTACTCCATACCTTTTGATATGGCCATCCGTGGTGCATTGGTGGATCTGACGCAGTTTGACAATTACAAGGAGGTTTTCGGCCGCTACAGTGACGGCCTCCTGGTTCCTTCGGTGGTGGGAGAGGGCCTGTACTCTCTGCCGGAGACCATGAACTTTTATGTCTGCTTTACCCGCACGGATATCCTGGAGAAACTGGGGCTGACCCCTCCGGATACCATGGAAGAGCTCATCGGCATGCTGCCGGATCTTCAGATGCGGGGATTAAATGTGTATTATCCCACGGCCCCCATGCTGGCCATGAGAAACTTCCACGGCACCACGCCTCTGATCTACCAGAACGGAGGAGAACTCTACGGAGAGACGGCGCTGGATATCGAATCTGACTCGGAAGCCACAGTGGAAGGCTTTACGGAATTGACGGAGCTCTTTACGATCTACGATCTGCCGGTGGATGTGCCCAACTTCTATCAGCACTTCAGAAACGGGGATCTGCCCATTGGTATCGCGGATTTCAACTCCTATAACCTGATCCTCAATGCGGCGCCGGAGATCGCAAACTCCTGGGAGATTTCCCTGGTACCCGGAACCGTGGACGAGGAAACGGGAGAGGTCCTTCGCTACATGTCGGGCGGTGCCGAGAGCACGGTAAT
>JAFUUM010000199.1 GCA_017477805.1 Lachnospiraceae bacterium | reverse complement strand
CAAACAGGTAACTGCAGTTGTTTTCAGCGGCAATGCGGATCAGTTCCGCGCCGTGATTGGCCACCAGCTCCTTGTTGGAGGTGCAGACGCTCTTCCCCTTTTCCAGGGCTTTCCTTGTAAATGTGTAGGCAGGCTCGTTGCCTCCCATGGTTTCGGCGATGATGCGGATCTCCGGATCATTCAGGATCGTTTCCACATCATGGACCACTCTGGATTGGATCGGGTCTCCCTCAAAGTCCCGAAGATCCAGCACGTACTTTACGTGGATCCTTTCGCCTACGGCCTTCTCGATCCGGTCCTGGTTCTCCTCAATAACCGTAACGACACCGCTTCCGATATTACCGTATCCGAATACTGCTGCTTCGATCATAACTGTTACTCCTCATTTTTCTTATGGTTTGACCTTTTATTTTTATCATAAGGGACCGTTTCGTGCAAGGCACGCTTTACGTGCTTACCGTGTTGATCAGCCCCAAAGATGCAGTTTTCCAACCAGGAACCGCAAGGGTTTGAAGTAAGGTGTCTCCAGTTCTTTCCGGGCATTCACCAGTTCTTCCCGGATGGCGATATGCTGAGGACAATGCTGCTCACATCTGCCGCACTTCTTGCAGGCGGATGCATCCGTCGGAGTCTTCCGAAACAGGGTGGCCTGCAGATACTCATGTCTTGCCTGGGCTCTGTTTTCGGAGTAGATAGCATTGTAGCAATGGAAAGTCAGGGGGATATCCACGCCGAAGGGACAGGGCATGCAATAACTGCAGCCGGTGCATCCCACCTTCATGGTCTCTCCGATGGCCTCCTTTACCTGACGGATCAATTCAAAATCCTCGTCGGTAAACTGCCCCGCCTCGGATTCGGAGGCAATACGAACATTTTCCCGGACCATCTCTTCGCTGTTCATACCGGAAAGAACGCAGGTAACACCGGGCTGGTTATAAAGCCAGCGAAGGCCCCATTCCGCAGGGCTGTAACCTCTCTCGTTCTCCGCGATGAGCTTCTTTGCCTTTTCCGGCAGGAGGTTCACAAGGCGGCCGCCTCGAAGAGGTTCCATGATGACCACGGGGATCCCCTTTTCATAAGCATATTCCAGGCCGCGCTTTCCCGCCTGGGTATGTTCATCCAGATAATTGTACTGGATCTGACAGAAATCCCAGTTGTAGGCATCCAGAAGTTTGATAAAGTTGTCCGTATTACCGTGATAGGAAAAACCGATATTGCGGATCCTGCCGTTTTTCTTTTCTTCTTCCAGCCAGGTATCGACGCCCATCTTTTTCAGTTTTTCCCAGGCATCGATATCATCCAGCATATGCATCAGATACTGATCCACATACCCTGTACGAAGGCGCTTTAACTCTTCCTCAAAGGTCTTCTTTGCCCCATCCAGGGAACGGACCAGGTAATGGGGGAGTTTTGTGGCGATGCGGATCTTTTCCCTGCATCCCAGGCGCTCAAAGATCTCACCCACGGCAACTTCACTGCCGGGATATACATAAGCGGTGTCAAAGTAATTGACACCGCCATCAAGCGCGATCTTGATCTCTTTCTCGGCTTTGTCGATGTCGATGTTGTTTCCCTTTTTGGAAAACCGCATACATCCGAATCCGAGAATGGAAATCGGGTCTCCGTTCCTGTCAGATCTGTACTGCATAATCTCTCCTTATCTTCCGATCAGCGCCAGATACTTTTTCCTTTCTTCCAGAAGATCTGCGTATCCTTCCGCTGTTCCTTCGGTGCTGCCGATGCGCAGCGCCTCCACCACCGGCACAACAATGTTCATCATGGATGTGAGACCCATGTTGGAGATCACGCCTTTCAGCGTATGCGCAGCTTTAAAGGCGTCATCCACACGGTTTTCCTCAAGCGCTTTTCCGAGTTCTTCGAAGTCCTTATCCCTCAGGGATTCCTCAAAACACTCCTCGTAGAACTCTTCATCATCCAGAAAGCGGCTCATGGTCATCTGCATCTCGCAGCCCATTGCCGTCAATTCCTCGATCAGTTTGCTCATGTGAATTCCCCCTTAAGTTTCTTAACACAAAACAAATGCATATTTTTACAATAAACGTATCTCCCCCTGCCGTCAATGACGGACCGGGCGTTTTTCAAACTCAGATGGAGCACTTTGCCAGCACATCCGCAAAGATCCGGAAATACTTGTACTCCTGCTCGTTCCACTTGATCTGCTTTCCTACCGAAACAAGTACTAATAGCCCAGGCGTTTTCCGATCCGTTTCAAAGGGCACCAGCACAAAGGACCGGATATCAAGATCCGCCAGGGCATCTTTGAATTCCTGTAAGCTGGCGGGTAACGTTTCGGACTGATGGACGGCAACGAACCCTCTCTCTTTCAAAATCGCCTGATTGGCCTCATTCTGGATCTGCTGACGGAACCTTGCGATCTTCCGTGCATCATCGATGGGTTCCTTACCGCAAACGCATCTGAGCGTTGCCTCCTCTCCCTCAAAATAAAGGGCACAGGAGAAGGAAAAATGTTCACAGAACTCCGAGAGCATATCTTCCGCTGAAGGCTTCCGCTTTCCCTTTGTGAGCATCAGCATATCCACCAGCATTTCGCCCGGGTCCTCTTCCCCACGATCCCCGATGAGGCGCTCATTCATCTTCAGTTTCTTACACTCTTCAAGACTGCCGTGTTTGGAGGGCGTGTAGATAATATACCGGTCCCTGCCCTTTTCCTTTGCACGGTACAGGCAAAAATCCGCCAGGAAAAACAGGTCATCGTAATTGTCCGCGTCCACGGGATATGTGGCGGTCCCAACGGATAGGGACAGCTGGCCGTGGGTTCCGAGACTGATATCCGGGAATGCAATGCCTACCCGGTTTCGGAAGGCTTCGAGATAAACCCTAAGTTCCGGCTCCTCCAGTTTCCTGTGAAAGAGAACAAAAAACTCGTCTCCGCCGATCCTTCCGGCGGTACCGGCATGGCCGATCTCGCTCTCAATGATCCCTGCGATCCGTTTAATGACCTTATCTCCGAATTGATGGCCATAGGTATCGTTTACGGTCTTGAAATAATCCACATCGATGATGGCAATGGTGCAGCCTTTGTCATTCTGCTCCGAGGCTGCCTCCCTGGCCATCCTTGTAATATCAGCCTTATCCACAAGACCCGTCAGGGAATCCCGTTTCGTTTTCTTGTCTGTGTATCGCCGTCCGCTGTTCTGATAGACCTTGATATAACCCACGGTGGACTCTGTCTCGTCACGGTTCAACACATTCTGACAGTTCAGCCGGGAAGACATGTTCTCGTCCTCTCCGTGGCGGAGCACGTCTCCCTCTACCTGAACGCTGTATCTGCCGGTGCTGTTTTTGATGTTCTCAAAAAAGGCTTCGATCTTTTCCTCTTCCCCTTCTTTGACCCTTTCAAGCAGTCCCGCGCGAAATGCCTCCAGGGTCAGTACCGGATCCGGCATATCCGTGTGATCGTTATTCTCCAGGCGGACCTGGTCTTTGTCCGCATCATACACAAAAAAGCATTCATCTCTCATGTGCAATAAGGCTCTGTAGGAATTCCTGCCGTGCATGAGTTCCGTGTAATCCTGCATGATCGCAGAAACTTCCCCCATATACAGCCTGATCCCCGCATCGTCTTTTTCGTTGCAGCGAATGAGAAACAAATGCTCTTCTTTTTCTTTGATAAAATGACAGGCAAACCAGCCTTCCGGTTTTTCGCAGTCAGCCCATGCGGCAAACTCCGCCTGTTCATCCGGTCTCATATGACTTTCCAAAGGCAAAAAAACATCATTGCCCGTCATTTCTTTTAATGTCGGGCTCATCACCAGGATATGGTGATCCTTATTCGATATGCTGGTGAAAAAGAAACCGGGGTAGGCAGCCATGTCGTCACCTCACAGGAAATCGAAAATGCTGGTCTGGTGGGCATCATCCACACGGAAGATGTCCATTTGCTCTTCTACTTCTTCGATGGAAGATTCCGCTTCTACTGCGCTTTCTTCCACCGCAGGTTTATCGTCCTCGATCTCCGGCATCATTTCTTCGTCATCGGAGATCCCGACCCGTTCCTCATCTTTCTCGGTCTTCCTTGTCCGGGAAGAAATTCCGAAGCTTGCTTTATATCCGATCTCCGAAAGAACGCGGCGGATGGCTTTCTCGTCCGTCTCGCCGTAAACGATGACGACGCTGCCCTCTTCCTCGCAGTCATATCCGCGTTTTCTCAGTGCTTCCACACATTCCGACTTTTTCATACAATTCCTCTTCTTTAGGACATTTTTCGTCCTCTTATGGTTATCTTTTATTGTATCAAATATCCGCTTTTTGTAAAAGAAAAGGAAACGAAAAACGGATGACTTTCGTCATCCGTTCCTCATCGCCCACAGGCGTCTTTTTTATTCGTACAGTGCTACGCTGCCCTTAGGCTCACCGTCTGCTACGATGTAAGCGGTGTTCTCCTCGGGTTTTACGTATACAGCCACCTTCTTGGCAGCTTCAGCGCCGGCAGCCTTTAACTGCTTGGCAACTTTCTTATCCAGATCTTTGAATGCCAGCTGGCGATCCTGGAATTCTACGATATACTCAGTGGCAACTGCTGCTTTCTTAGCGGCAGGTTTTTTAGCCGCAGCTTTCTTAGCGGTTGCAGTCTTCTTTGCAGCGGGCTTTTTAGCAGCTGCAGTCTTTTTCGCTGCAGGCTTCTTTGCTGCGGGTTTCTTTGCTGCTTTCTTAGCGGCAGGTTTCTTCTCTGCAGGCTTCTTGGCAGCGGCCACCTCTGCGGTAACAGCACCGGCAGCGGCAGTAGTAACAGTCTTTTTAGTAGCCATACTCTTTCATTCCTCCTTGCTGTCTCCTCGATTGTTTTGTTTCCGGCCTGTCCAACCATCCAAATTTGAGCAGACAGCCAAAAAACAATGTAGATAAGACAAATATAGTCTATCAACTTGCCATTTTCAAGGGAATTATTGCAATTTTATGAAAAAATGCAAAATATAATACAAAAAAGAGAGTCCTTTGCGGGACTCTCTTTCGTAAGACGCTCAATTATTTCTTCTTGTTAACAAGATCCTTCAGAGCCTTACCGGGTTTGAACTTAGGTGCTACGGAAGCAGCAATCTTGATCTCCTTACCGGTCTGAGGGTTACGTCCGGTTCTGGCTGCTCTCTTGGAGGTCTCGAAAGTACCAAAGCCAACGAGCTGAACCTTTCCGTCTTTCTTCTTCAGTTCTGCGCCAACGGTCTCGGTGAAAGCGTTCAGAGCCTTCTCAGCGTCTTTCTTGGAAAGACCGGAAGCTTTTGCCATTGCATCTACTAATTCAGTTTTGTTCATGATTTACGCCCCTTTCGGTGTATGTATTTAATGACAAGACCCATTTTATCACGTTTTCCCGAACTTTCAATGAATTTTTCACAAAAATATTAAATTTCATGCATAATTTTTAAACATGATTGTAATAATTAAATGCAGTTTTCATTTAGTTTTTCGGTTTTTTGTTCTTTCGAAGAACCAGGTGATGGAACTTCTGTAATAAAACTGCCGAAGGCACGCCGAGAACGAATACCGCGATCACATAGAAGAACACGATCTTGATGGGGAAGGGTGACTTTACTCCGCCATCAAAAGTATGATCGAACAATTCTACAAAAACTCCGTGGATCAGATAAAACTCCAGTGTGATCTTTCCCATGAAATGCAGGAAGGGATTGCCGATCTTTACCTTCATTCCGAGAAGGAGCCATGCAAAAACAAAATCGGCACACAGGATGGACTGGGCAAATAGACAGACTCTTCTGCGGAATACCGTATCGGGGGCTCCCCAGTTCTCTCCGTAATAAGAGAACATGTTCACGATCTGGTCAACGCCCAGGTACAGGGGTAAAAAGCCCAGGACCGCCACGAGAACGTAGATCCGGTAATGCTTCTTCACGTGAGGAATGATCTTATCCTCAAACTTGGCAAAGAGGATACCGATGGGGAAGAGCGCGCTGCAGTTGTACCACCACTCCCCGCGGATCCACCAGTCGTTATGGTTGATGGCAGTGCCAAGGAGCATGTAGCCAAGAACCAACAGGCAGGTAAAGGTCACTGCCAGGCCGTCCTTTTTGAACAGCCGGAATGCAAGATAAAAGAACAGATAAAAGAAGGGCAGTACGATAACGTACCAGGTGTTGGGATTGCAGAGTTTCAGGCTGGTCAGATAATAGACGATCTGCATGCCTTCGATCTTCTCTCCCACCAGGAGTCTCACCACAAAGAAGATCAGGGTGGTGCTGTAGAGCGCCAGGATCACAGGAAGGATCCTGCGTCCGAAATATCCTTTCAGATAATTCTCTTTTGCATGAAAGCTTTTGTATACGCCGTATCCGTTAAAGAACAGGAATACCGCAACCATCAGAAAGCCTGCGGGCACAAACATATCCAGGCCGTGAACGATGCGGGTCTTGGGCTGAAGCCAGGATGCACAGGTCTTCTGTGCGATGTGATGGAGCATGATGCAAACTGCAAGAAAGCCCTGGAAGGCCTTAGACTGCTCTAAAGACAAAAACCCCTCGTTCCACTCTTCCTTGCCGGCAAACTGTGCTCTCCAGAGCAGAATGAACGGCAGGATCACGTATACCTCATAGATCAGTTGTTTCATAAAAATACCTCCTTATTTCCCCACATAAAATGATAGGGCCAAGGAGGTATGAGAACAAGAATCAGTTCTGCTTACTCATGTGCAATTGTTGCGTTGGTCAACCTATTTCTGCGTCTGCAGAACATTCCGGACAAGGGAAACATCCATCTGACCGGGTGCCGAGCCGCTGCCGGTTCCGGGCGCGGCAGATGCCGCCGCAAAAGTCAGACAGGATCCAAAGGTCCCGCCGCAGAGTCTGCTGGCAGCTCCCAACTTTCCCATGGAGATGGCAATGACGGGACAGGAAAGATCCCGGGACGCCGTTTCCGATGCGGAAAGGAGGGTTAAGACATCTTTGGCCGTTTTGGGCATCACTGCGATCTTCGCCACATCCGCGCCGGTCTTTTCCATCCCGAAAAAAATGGATGTAAGCTCTTCTTTGGAAGGCGTCTTTTCAAAATCATGGAAGGACGCGATCACGGGTACATCTGCAGCCACAGCAGCCGACTTCACGGTCGCAAGAAGGTCTTTCCCCTTCTCTTTCCGGAAAGCCTCCACCATGCCGTATTCCAGATCCACCGCATCCACCTGGCCGCTGCCTGCTGCCTGGGTGTTCAGACGGGCATAGGCCTCGGGCGTGATCTCCAGCTCTCCCCCCTCATTTTTTGTACGGATGGTAAAGATCAAGGGAGTATCCCCAAGAGCCTTTCGAAGATCCGGCAAAAGACCTGCGATACAGGCTTCTCCGGTGCCGCTTTCCCGTCTTCTGACTTCGCTTAAGATGTGATCCGCACGCAGTTCCGCCACATCCGCCCGGTGTTCCCGAAAGCCTTCCGCCTGTTTCAGGACTTCTTCTTTTGTTTTTCCGATGAGGGAAACGCATACTGCCGGTGTATGATCACCGCCCAATGTCACGTTTCCGAGTCTTACTACTTTTTTGTTCATATCTTTCTTCTGTCTTCTGTATCTTATATTTCTCCGGTCCTGCATTCCCGCTTCCGGGATCAGGGATTTGACACGCGAATGCCCGTGATGGCGCACTGGTCACCGGTAAGCGCCACGTAAACTTCCTTGGGCTTATCTTCGATGGTGGTAATGACTTTCAGACTCAGGCCCTGATTCTCCGTAATGGTGATAATGCGGTTCTCTTCCCGTTTAAAGGTCACGGTACAGTCAAAGCCTTCTTTGTTGGCTTCTTTCCAGTTATCCCAACCGCAGAAATCATCGCCACAACCCTCATTATATACCCCTTACGGGGTTTCGTCACCGCAGGTTTTGCCATTCCCTTGCGCAAAATGCGATTTGACAGAAAAGCAAATAGGTTGGACTTTCCCTAAATTTAACTGAATATTTATTGTTTTTACGCATAAATGAGTATACTATTTAATCATCTTTACTTCAGTCGTTATTTGTAAAGTATTTTTATCATTCTTATCAGAAAAAGGAGTCCTACGTATGAGTAAAAAGGATCAAACAGCTGTAAAGCAACCCCTGCTCAGTACCGTCAAAGGAAAGTTTCTGCTGATGGGCAGTACCGGGATCATCATCGCGTTGATCATCGGTATCATTGGCATCACCTCCATCAACAGGAATGCCCGGAGCAGTGAAGTAGT
>JAFUUM010000198.1 GCA_017477805.1 Lachnospiraceae bacterium | reverse complement strand
GCGGATTATTGGAATACTCTCTGCCGGGATCTTCACGTGGAAGATACTCTCGGCCGCGGAGATGTGCTGCTTCTCCGTTCCAAGGCCATTTCCCGCTGGAACCTCAGAGGCCTTTTTGAGCGGATGAACAAGAGCACGGAACTTACGGATTTTCACCGGGATATCGCTTTCCGTTCCCAGTTATCGGAATTCATGATGATCATCGATCAGGCTGTTGCGGAACGCTTGTCCGCAACACCGGACTCCACCAGCACCCTGGCGACCAAAGCTCTGGAATACCTGGAAGCTCATTTCAAGGATCCGGAACTTTGCACAAATGATCTTGTGGAACATACCTTCGTCAGCCGTGAGCATCTTTCCAGAGTTTTCAAGGAATATACCGGCCAGAGCATCCATGTTTACATCACAGCCCTGCGCATGCAGGCATTTCGTGATGCCCTTGCCGAAGGCCAAAGCATTCTGACGGCCTGTACCGACGCCGGCTTTTCCGACTATTCCAGTTTTAACCGGAGTTTTAAAAAGCTCTACGGCATGACTCCCAGGGAATATCGGGACCGACTTAAGGACTCCGGAAACGACAGCAGGCCGGCCAGCAGTTTCGTCAGTATTTAAGTCAGTTTCGCAATTTTTGCGCGCTCGCGCAATTCTCGCGTGTGCATTTTGTATTATTTTCGTGCTTGCTCGCACGTTTCATTGTTCATTTTCAACAATTAAATGATAACAACAATAATGCACTTATTCAATTGCATTTGTAACATAAAGTTGGACTTTTGTGATATGTGATATAATACGGTAACAAAAGTCCCACGCCAGCGTTGTGCTCGCACATAAGCTGAAGTGGGACTTTTCGTTACTTTAAACGCATGAGCATGGGCAGGCGCAGCCTGCAGAAAATGCGAATGCGTTTTAGGGATTGTGAGAGTGCGAAGCACGGAGCAATCCCGTATTATGTTAGTAGTTGGTTAGTAATTGATTAGTAGTTGGGGAAAAATGTGATGCAAGAAAAATGTGATCTAACGCAAAGAGCCAGGAACTTGCGTTCCTGGCTCTTCGCTGTGTAAAAGGGGAATTCTTTTTAGGATTTGTTCCTAACAAAACCAAGTTTACTCTACCCCAGGGTAAAATAATATAAATATATTGCGTAAACAAATATTATATTACCACTATATTGGCAAGGTCCTACCAAATTGTTGGGCCAAAGACTTGTTTCATAGCACATTAGTCGCGAAACCGCTCTGATAGCGGTTTCGCGGGTTCAGAGCGGTTTCAAAATTGTCACACATCTTGTTTTTACGCGCTTTTCAGGCTATCCATCGTTACGGATCGCCGCGAGAGGACTGAGTTTCATGGCTCTTCTTGAGGGGAAGAAACCGGAAACCATACCTACCAGGATCGCAAAGATCAGGGACAGCCCCGTGAGCCAGAAGGGAATATAGGAAATATTTCCCGACATCCCCAGTGCTCCGGAAGAACCCACCAGCTTATTGATCACAATGGACAGGATGTAACTAAGCCCAATTCCGATGATACCTCCGAAGAAGCCGATAAAGCCTGCTTCGATAAGGAACATGGCCTGGATATTGTGCATATCGCAGCCCAGCACCTTCATAACGCCGATCTCCTTGGTACGCTCGTAGATGGACATCATCATGGTATTTGCGATACCGATGGCAGCAACCAAAAGGGATACGGCACCGATGCCGCCAAGGACCACTTCGATCATCTGCATCTGCTGCTGGTTTTGCTTGATCCACTCCGCGTCGTTATACGCGTTATAGCCCATATCCTGGATGATCTTCGTGACTTCCGATACGTTTTCCATATCGTCGCACTGTACGATGATCTCGCTATAGAAAATCTCCTTATAGGGTTTGCCCTTTGAGGTGGTGGGCTGATTAGGGATCGCACGGTTCTTGAATTCTTTTTTCAGTTCTCTTTTTAAAGCTTCGATATCACAGTAAACGTAATAACTGTAGGTGTGATAATCTTCCACACTGCCGGCAGCCATACCGGATACGGGATACAAGTGTTTCTTCGGTGCGGGAACGGGAGATCCGTTATCATCCACGGCACCGCTTTGATAACTGTAATATCGATCCGTATCCAGAATATACATAATGGAATCATTCATGAAGTCAATATCCGGAAGTTCTCCCGTTTCCCAGTACCCTCTGCCGCTTTTAGAATTAAACTGCATGGGGATCATGTTTCCCATAAAGAGTTCCAGTGTCTGTGAATCGGGATCCGGAAGTCTGCCCTGTCCGATATCGATCTTCTGATCCACCAGGTACTCGTGAGGTACACCCCGAAGCTGCAGATACCCGGTGTAGGCTCCACGTTTTGCCATGATGGAGATCTCCAGCATGGGCGATACATATTCCACGTGGTCTAACTGGGACAGGGTCTCCACCAGTTCATCGTTTAATCGAAGCGGTTTTTTGGAATTGCCGGAATCCCAGGGTGCGTTCACTTCGATCTCTGTCAGGGATGCATATTGCTGCATCTCCTCCATGGTCAGTTTGGATAAGCCAAGACCGAGAGAGACCATGACCACGATGGACGCCACACCGATGACCACACCCAGGACCGTCAGGATCGTTCGGAGCTTTCGCTTGAACAGATTCACAACGCTCATGGAGAGCATGTCTACGAATTTCATAAGGTTACGTCCTCATCCTCTAATTCAGCAAGTTCTTTTTTCCGTTTACCTCTGACGATGATCACTCTTGCGATAACAGCTGCCACCACTACTGCTGCGGCAGCACCGCCTGCGATCACGGGGATCAGGGGGAATTTCTTCCCGGAAGATCCGTCATCAAAACCGGTATCACCACCGTAATCGTCGAAATTGAAGTTATCACCGTCAAGGCCTTCACTGTAATTCTCCATTACAAACAGCGTAATGGTCTTTTCCAGGGTTGTTACTTCACCGGATTCGTTTTCATAACTGATCTCGGCGATGATGGTGCCGTCATCCATAGTGGCTTGCGCACCTGTCAGCATGGCATCCACGTTACCGGTACCGCCGGAATTGATGTTGCCAAGATAGGTATCACCGCCGGTGATGCTGTCGCCCTTGAACTTGACCCAAACATTGTTCAGGGTCGTCTTGCCGGTGTTGAATACACTGAAGGTGATGTTGGACTGCTCTCCCACGTTGATGGAAGCGGGAAGAACTTCGGCATCACCGTATTCGCATCTGCTCTCCTGATAGATGGGGATGGAAACGCTGGCGGTATCGGAAAGATCCACTGCGTTTGCCGTATCGTATTTCATATTGATGTTCAGGACATAAGGTTTCTGAGTCAGATCCGCTCTTGCGGTCATCTCCATATCGAGGACGATACTGGACTGAGGGCTGATGCTGCCGGCATAGATGGAGCTTGCACCGGAGGTAGGCAGGAATGCGGAGATAGTTGCGGTACTCGTTGCCGAAGTACTCTCCTGGGCTGCCTGAAGATCAAACAGGACATTCTTTACCGTATCGGTCTCGGAAGTGTTCTGTACATAAATGGAAACCGTGAAGGTATCACCGGCGTTGATCCGCTCGGGAGTCGTTGTAAATCCGGTAACGATGATACGGGGTTTACTCTTATTCTTCTCGGCTTCCTTTTCATCCTCTTTCTGATTATCCAGGGTACCGTAAGCTTTCTGGCCGGTCACACGAATAAAGGTTGTCAGCGTGGTGCTGACGGTCTTTCCGTCACTGGTATAGACCACATCAAAGTCAAGCTTATAATAACCTGTTTTTACATCATTCCTGACCTGGAACAGAAATACCACTTCCTGGCGCATGTTCTCAATGGGAACATTGGGGTTGTACGCGGGAAGGGCAGGGATCACCTGGGTAATCCCCGTCAGATCGGGTACAAAGGGCCATTCATCCGGGGATGTACTTACCTTGGGAGTAATGATGATGTTGGTTGCGCTTAAGGGCGCGTAGTTGATCACAGGGAAGGGCAGGGT
>JAFUUM010000197.1 GCA_017477805.1 Lachnospiraceae bacterium | reverse complement strand
CCATCCATTTTCCTCAAACGGAAGCGGATCTGTTCAAAGGACACGGAAGGCTTGTATTTGACGAGTTTCTGACTTTTCTTGTTGAAGTATCAAAGCTGAAAAAGGAAGAAGAGCAGACTCCCAATCAGTTTCCCATGATCGAATGTGCTGATACGAACCGGATCCTGGAATCCCTTCCCTATGAGCTAACGGATGACCAAAAGAAGGTCTGGGAAGACTTAAAAGAAGATCTTTCCGGAAAGTATGCCATGAACCGCCTGGTACAGGGCGATGTGGGCTCCGGCAAAACCATCCTTGCAGTTCTTGCCCTGGCAGAAACTGCCGCCAACGGTTTTCAGGGAGCATTGATGGCGCCCACGGAAGTCCTTGCTCTTCAGCATTTTGAAACAATCCGTGAATTATCCAGAAAGTTATCCTTAAATCTGACCCCGGTTCTTTTGACAGGGTCCTTGTCCGCCAAGGATAAACGGACGGTATATGAACTGATCTCCTCAGGTTCCGTTAACTGCATCATTGGTACCCATGCTTTGTTCCAGGAGAAAGCAGAATATAAAAACCTGGCGTTAGTGATCACGGATGAACAGCATCGTTTCGGTGTGCACCAGAGGGAAGAACTGATCAAAAAAGGAAAGATGCCTCACGTCTGCGTCATGAGTGCAACGCCCATTCCGCGAACTCTGGCTCTGATCCTTTACGGAGATATGCACATCAGTACAATCAGGCATCTTCCCAATGTAAGAAAGCCCATTAAAAATGCAGTGATCCCCGCTTCGGATCGTCCCAAAGCCTACCGTTTTATCGAAAAACAGGTAAAAGAGGGAAGACAGGCCTTTATCATCTGTCCCATGATCTCACCTTCGGAAATGGGAGACGAGGACGAAGGCGGCGGTATAGAACTTGAAAATGTAACGGATTATGCCAAAAAGATAAAAGAAGTCTTCCCGGATCTTTCCATCGGGATCCTTCACGGGAAAATGAAACCGGCGGATAAAAACACCGTGATGTACGCCTTTGCTAGAGGCGAGATCCATGTCCTGGTTTCCACAACCGTTGTGGAGGTCGGTGTCAACGTACCCAATGCCTCTGTGATGATGATCGAAAATGCGGAACGTTTCGGTCTTGCCCAGCTCCATCAGCTCCGGGGCCGTGTGGGCCGGGGTGAGTATCAGTCCTATTGTATTTTCATCAATACTTCTGACAGTGATAAGTCCAAAGACAGGCTTCACGTTTTGGAAACCTCCAATGACGGTTTTGCCATCGCCGAGAAAGACTTAAGTCTCCGAGGACCCGGAGACCTTTTCGGGATCCGGCAGAGCGGCGCTCTGGATTTCAAACTGGCAGACATCTACCAGGATGCCAATTACCTGCAAATGGCTAAAGAAGTATGCGATCGATACCCGATTGACATTCCCTCAACCAGCCTGTATCATTTTACTAATTTGTAAGTACGTTAAAAACAAAAGGGGTTTTTATGAACATTGCAGTGATCACCGACTCAAATGCCGGTATTTCCGCAAAAGAAGCGGAGCATATGGGGGTAGGGCTGGTTCCCATGCCGTTTATGATCAACGGTGCAACCTACTTTGAAGGCATCGATCTGGATCATAAGGAGTTTTACGAAAAGCTGAGAAATGACGTGGATATCTCCACCAGTCAGCCTTCACCGGACTCTGTGATGAAGATCTGGGATGAAGCCTTAAAGACGCACGAGGCTGTTGTTTACATTCCCATGAGCAGCGGACTTTCCGGTTCCTGTCAGAGCGCCATGATGCTCGCTGAAGAGTATGACGGTAAGGTTCAGGTGGTAAATAATCAGCGGATCTCCGTTACCATGAAGCAGTCTGTAAGAGATGCGCTTCGATTGGTATCTGAAGGAAAAATAGCCAAAGAGATCAAAGATATCCTGGAAAATGACGGATTAAATGCATCAATCTACATCATGCTGGATACTCTGTATTATCTGAAAAAGGGCGGAAGGATCACTCCCGCAGCCGCTGCACTTGGAACTTTGCTTAAATTGAAACCCGTGCTTCAGATCCAGGGCGAAAAGCTGGATGCCTATTCCAAGGCAAGAACCGCGAGCATCGGTAAATCCACCATGATCGCTGCTGTAAAAAAGGATGCGGAAGAGCGTTTCGGTGGTCTTTCAGCTGATAATGTAGTACTGGCCATGGCCCATTCCGATGACGAAGAAGGGATCGCCCAGTTCAGAAAAGAAGTAGAAGAAGCCTTCCCCGGAATTCCCATTACGGATGTGGACCCGCTGTCCTTATCCGTCAGCTGTCATATCGGACCGGGCGCACTGGCACTTACTGTTACCAAGATACTAAAATGATATAATCAGACATTAAAGAGAACTGTTCTTGCGGTTCTCTTTTTTTGTTTTGGATAACGTGATCGACATATGCTCCGTCGGACGTGAACGCTCATGTACTAAACTCACAGTTCGCAAGCTTGAAACCGACTCCCTGCTCACAACTCGCTTGCTTGCGTCATCAGCGCAAGCTGCGCTCATACAGTGTTTCGCAGGGAGGTTGCTTGCTCCTGTTCGTTAAGTGCAGAGCTTAAGTCCGTCGTCACAAACGTCGATCACTTCCTCAAAATCAAAATAAGTATAATTATCCGCAACACATGGTATATTATGCTAGGAAGACCACAAAATGTATGATATAATGTCTCTGTGTGTTCAGCACAGATCTACGTTAGATTTAGGAGTATCAGTTACATGACAAAGAAGAACGATCAACATTACGGTGCGGAAAACATCACCGTTTTAGAGGGCCTTGAAGCAGTAAGGATGAGGCCCGGAATGTATATCGGATCCACATCCACAAAAGGTCTGAATCATCTGATCTTTGAGCTTTTGGATAACTCCGTGGATGAACATCTTGCAGGATATTGCGATAAGATCGATGTGATCTTGGAAGCAGACGGTTCCGCAACGGTATCCGATAACGGCCGTGGTATCCCCGTAGAGATGCACGCCAAGGGTGTCAGCGCAGAGCGTGTTGTTTATACGACACTCCATGCCGGCGGTAAGTTCGATAACAATGCCTATAAGACCAGCGGCGGTCTTCACGGTGTCGGTTCCTCCGTTGTAAATGCGCTGTCCACCAGATTGACCGTAAAGGTCAAACGCGACGGAAACATCTATCAGGATACCTATTCCCGGGGCGAACCTACTACAGAACTGGTAAATGGGCTTCTTCCCGTTGTGGGAAAGACCAATAAGACAGGTACCTGGACCAATTTCCTGCCGGATGACACCATTTTCGAAAAGACCCGATTTAAAGAAGATGACGTAAAAAGCCGTCTTCATGAGACCGCTTACTTAAATCCCGGCCTTACCATCCATTATGAAGACCGCAGAAAGAGTGAGATCGAAAAGATCGAATTCCGGGAGCCTGACGGTATCGTTGGTTTTGTGGAAGATATGAATGCCTCCGTGGAATGTCTGCATGATGTGGTTTATTTCGAAGGCGAAGCCGAAGGGATCCAGGTTCAGGTTGCATTCCAGTATGTCAACGAATTCCATGAAGACATCATGGGCTTTTGTAATAACATTTATAACACCGAGGGCGGTACTCATCTGACGGGCTTTAAGACCATGTTTACCACCGTCATCAATAACTACGCCAGAAGCCTCGGGATCTTAAAGGAAAAGGATGCAAACTTTACCGGTACCGATGTCCGTAACGGAATGACCGCTGTTGTTTCCAT
>JAFUUM010000196.1 GCA_017477805.1 Lachnospiraceae bacterium | reverse complement strand
TCAATAACCTGGGTGCCGCAAGGATCCGTATCCGTTCCCTGATCGCTGCCATCCGTGTAAGAAAGCAGCGTCATATGGACGTGAACAGACAGATCAATCCCACATCCATCCATAAGGTTCAGTTTACGGAAGAGATGCGGAAGGAGTACACCATCCTCGTACCCCAGATGTCTCCCATCCACTTTGACCTCTTAGAGCCTGCCATGGCTGCCTGCGGATACCGTCTGGAGATCCTGCCCAATGACAATAAGCACGCCATCGATACCGGTACCCAGTACGTTAACAACGATGCCTGCTATCCTTCCATGATGGTTGTTGGTCAGATCATGGATGCCCTGTTATCCGGCAAATACGACCTGAACAAGACCGCTGTCATCATGACTCAGACCGGTGGCGGCTGCCGTGCCACCAACTACATCGGCTTCATCCGCCGCGCCCTGAAAAAGGCCGGTATGGAACAGATCCCTGTAATTTCCATGAACCTGGGTGCCATTGAGACCAACCCCGGCTTCCACATCAACCTGGAACTGCTGACAAGAGCCGCTTTCGCTGCGGTGTTCGGTGATATCTTTATGCGGTGTATCTACCATACCCGCCCTTACGAAGCCGTACCCGGTTCTGTAGAGGAAGTCCATCAGAAATGGCTGACAAAGTGTATCGCTTTTGTCCAGAGCAAGCACATGAACTTCCATCTCTTTAACAGCATGTGCCGTCAGATGGTGGAGGATTTCGATGCCATCCCCGTCACCGATGAGAAAAAGCCCCGGGTTGGTATCGTAGGCGAGATCCTTGTAAAGTTCATGCCCTCTGCCAACAACCATCTGGTGGATCTTCTGGAAAGCGAAGGCGCAGAGGCTGTTTGTCCCGATCTTTTGGACTTCATGCTCTACTGCTTCTACAACCAGATCTACAAAGCAGAAAACCTTGGCACCAGCAAACGCACCGCAAGACTTTGTAAGCTCGGCATCAACGCTCTGGAATTCCTGCGTCACAGTGCGGTAAAAGCTTTGAAGAACAGTAAGCACTTCGATGCGCCCATCAGCATTTACGAGATCGTAAAATACGCTGAACCCATCGTCAGCATCGGTAACCAGACCGGCGAAGGCTGGTTCCTCACCGGTGAAATGGTGGAACTGATCAAGCACGGCACCAACAACATCGTCTGCTGTCAGCCTTTTGCCTGCCTGCCCAACCATATCGTGGGTAAAGGTGTTATCAAAGAACTCCGCAGGCAATACCCTAAGTCCAACATTGTTGCCATCGATTTTGATCCCGGCGCCAGTGAGGTCAACCAATTAAATCGTATCAAATTGATGTTGTCCACAGCCCATAAAAATCTGGCTTAGGGCTAGCAATTTACCGATTTTTCCTGTAAAATAAAGGAGCGTCTTGTTTAAAACTCACAAAACCGTGAGAAACAGGGCGCTCTACGTGAATATCGGAATACGGAGGATACGCATTTATGCGTCTGAAACATATATGGAAGCGTGCATCAAAAGCACTCTGCGCGCTGACACTTGCCTGTGTGATCGCCATCACCGGCACTTCTTCGACCAATGCTGCAGTTCTCGGCATTGACGTCAGTAAATACAACGGAAACATCGACTGGAACGCGGTAGCGTCCTCCGGCGTTTCCTTTACCTTTATCAAAGCCGGAAGTACCTATAGCGGCATTGATCCCAAATTTGCCCAGAATATCGTAAATGCCCAGGCAAGCGGCATTCGTACCGGAGTTTACATCTATTCCTACGCCATGAGCGTGGAAGAAGCCATGAACGAAGCTTTTCTTCTGCTTCAGTGGATCGAACCCTATCATGTCAATTATCCGGTAGTCTTCGATATCGAGAGCGACAAACAGCTTGCTCTGGATGCTGCCACAACAACTGCCATGTGTAACGCCTTTTGTGATGTGATCTACAACGCAGGCTACACTCCCATGGTCTATACGTATAAGAACTTCTACACCTCTCACATCACCACGGATCTACGGTATGATACCTGGATCGCACAGTATAATGTAGGGGCCTGCGAAGTTCCCGGTTATCAGATCTGGCAGTTCTCCTGTACCGGAAAGATCCCCGGTATCGCAGGTGATGTGGATATGGACTGGATGGTAAAGGATTACAGTGCTGCCATCCCCGCTTACGGCTTTGCCGAGAAAAACGGCCTGATCTTCTTCTACAACGATTACCGCCTTACAAGAGGCTGGGTGGAAGTATCCGGATTAAAGTTCCACATGGATGACGCCTTCTTCATGAACAAAGGATGGTTCTCCGATGACACCGGAACCTATTTCCTTTCTCTGGAAGACGGACATGCCTACACCGGTTTAAATGCCGTGGGAACGGACCTTTTCTACTTTGATGAACTTGGCCGCGTGAACAGCGGACTCATCGATATCGCGGGACTGAAGTACTTCTTCGATCCCAATAACGGATGCCGGATGTACACCGGCTGGCTGCAGGATGATAAGGGCGTACGCTTCTTTAATCCAACAGGCGGTTATATGGTCACCGGACTTGCTCCCGTCGGAAACGATTTCTACTACTTTGATGCAAACGGCTATGTACAGACCGGTGCCCAGAAGATCCAGGGTCTTACTTTCTTCTTCGATCCCGCTACCGGCAATCTGTTAAAGGGAACCCTATTCACAGACGGAACGAACCTCTACTACGCATCCCCCGTTGACGGACACAGCGTCATCAACGAGGCGGTACAGCTTGCGGGTCTGACCTTCGTCTTTGACGGAAACGGCCACCTTGTAACAAACGCACAGTACACCATCGGTGGAAAGACTTACGTCTGCGATCCTACCGGCGTCGCAACACCCATCAACTAAACAGACACGCATAAAGAGAGAGATACCGGCGATGCCGATATCTCTTTTTGTTTTCGTTATACTTTCCCTTCTTACCACAATCTGATGTGATTGGTCTGTCCGCCTCCGTCGAATCCGTTGTAGATCTTAAATACCACATCTCCGTTGGAGGACGCGATCACGGGAATCTCCGTATCTCCCTCTTCCGCTGTCCAGGGATATAAAGGTGACCAGTTGATACCGCCGTCCACGCTGTAGCGGAAAAACAGGATGCCGCTCTCACTGTCCTTTGCGGAAATATGGATATTTGCCACTCTGGATGCGGGATCATAGGCGTTTAATGCGATCTGCCGTACTTCCGGCGCTGTCTTGTCCTGATATACCGGAGTAGCAGGTGCTTCGTATACATTGCGCTGATAGCCCGAATAATCGATACCAAGGCTTGTCGACTTTAATCCGAAGAATTTGGCCACTGCCGTAGCATCGGCCTGTCCTAAGGCGATGATGGCCTCTGTAGAGGTATAGAACTGTTCATCCCGGATCTCATCCATGTAACAGTGCTCAATGATCACCGCAGGGATGTCACGGTTCTTTGCATGGCGGAGGATGCCATAGTACTCATCCACTGCCTGATTGCTCATCCGCGTTTTTACGTGCTTGGGGTAGATCCCAAGCGCTGCCAGTTCCTGCAGTTCCACTTCCGCGAAACTGTGAGCCCAAGCGTACAGATCTCCGAAAGCCGAGGTCCAGACCTCTCCCCCAAAAAGATGATGGGTTTCCGACGCATTCAGATGCAGACTGATGAGGAAAAAGGCGTTATTGTCTTTGGCGATCTGGGCCCGTTGTTCCAATGAAAGATCCGTATCGCTGTCTCTTGTCCGGATGACCTTGACGCCCTCAAACTGGCTTAAATACTCCGTCATCACGTTGGCGATCTGCAAGGTCAGGTTCTTCTCCTGAAAGCCGTTATAAGTGGCACCCAGGTTCTCTCCACCGTGGCCGGGATCGATACAGATCACGATCTCGTTATCCGCATAGATTTCCATGGTATCCATCTGAAACAAGCCAATGACCAGCACCATTGTCAAAAGGAGCGCCACAGTCTTTTTTATTCTGTTATTCATGTTTCTAATCTCTCCCCTGTTTTCTCAATGAGACTATTATACCAAAAAAGGAGAACAGTGAGCACACTGTTCTCCTTCTGTATCCTTTTCTTTGCGTTTCCGCTTTAGCCCTTGAAGAAGGACATCTCTTCCATCAGCGCGTTGGCGATCTCTTTGAGGCCGTCTGCGGTAGATGCCAGAGTGTTTACGGTAGCGTTCAGTTCTTCCATGGATGCGGAAGTCTCTTCTGCTGCTGCTGCGTTCTCTTCGGAGATCGCGGACAGGCTGCTCATAGCATCCACGATAACGACCTTGGAGTCCTCACAAGCCTTTGCAGCACCGGTAATGGAGTCAACACCGCTTACGGTGGTGCCGATGTCGTTGATCAGACTCTGGATGCTGTCAACAGTAACTTCCAGGATCCGTTTCTGTTCCTCGG
>JAFUUM010000195.1 GCA_017477805.1 Lachnospiraceae bacterium | reverse complement strand
GAAAATGGATGGAGTGAAGTGCTTCTTCTTCGCCGGAAAGTTCATATTCATTCAGGATTTCATCACTTAAGTACTCAAGGTCCCCCTGTTTACCAAGGGTGTCGAATGCCTGTCTGACGGCTTTTCTCACGTTCTTTTGTTTCAGGCCTGAAGTAAGTGGATAAATGGGCTGAAGAGTCTTTCTTGCTTCTTCGTAATCCTTTGCCGTAAGGATCACCGGCTGCTCCATCACGGGAGTTACTCCCCTGTAATGGATCTTGCCCCGAAGGATACAGACAGTACCCTTCTTCAGGGTCTTTTTCAAAAACGGCATATTAAAGAAGGTCAGAAGTAATCTGCCGGTTGCATCGGAGGCGTAGCAATTCAGAATACTTAAGGACCGTACCCTCTTTTCCGTCATAGCGGAGGAAATGGTGACACGGATCACGGATCTGCAGCCTTCCGAAAGCTCGGAAATGTTACTGATCTCTTCCATTTTGTCGTAATCCCGGGGATACAGCCGAAGAAGCTCCGAGACTGTAGTGACTCCGAGCTTTTCAAAGGATTTTGCGGTTTTTTCTCCGATCCCCTTAAGGACGGTGATGTTATCATCAATCTTCATAAATTCCGTAAAGAAAAGCTGCATCATTTACGATGCAGCTTTATCGTCTTATTCAGCGGAAAGTAAATAGTAATAGATGGGCTGTCCGCCATACTGCAGCTCCACATCACAACCGGAAAACTTGGAACGTACCTCATCGGCAAGTTTGGAAGCTTCCTCTTCGGAAACATCCTGACCGTAATAAATACTGATCAGCTCCACTTCCTCATCCACCATGTCTTCCAGCAGTTCTCTGGTCACGGCGTCTTTGTCGGGGCCTACGGCACGAATGCCCTTATCGCCGATACCCATGAAGTCACCCTGTTTGATGGTCTTATCTTCGATCATGGTATCGCGGATCGCATAAGTCACTTCACCGGACCGAACAACGGAAATGGCATCTGCCATAGCATCTGCATTCTCCTGAGCGCTCATATCGGGAACAAAATTGATCACTGCGGAGATACCCTGAGGAACGGTCTTTGTGGGAACCACGAAGATGTTCTTGTCTTTGGTCAGGCTCTGGGCCTGATTTGCAGCCAGGATGATGTTCTTATTATTCGGAAGGATGATGATGTTATCGGCATTCAGCTTTGCGATAGCATTCAGCATATCTTCTGTGCTGGGATTCATGGTCTGTCCGCCGGAGATCACGTAGTCAACACCGAGGCTCTTGAAGATCTCTTTGATGCCTTCGCCTACGGAAACTGCGATAACAGCTGTATCCTTATGCTCCATGTTGGCAAGCTCATCCTCTTCGGATGTCTGCTCTGCGGGAGCTGCAGCTTCCATCTTTTCGATCTCTTCGGATTTGATGTTACGGTTCCGAATGGAAACGGTAGCAAGATCACCGTACTGGATACCTTTCTGGATAGCCATACCGGGATCATCCGTATTCATATAGACCTTAACGAAGTCTTCACTGACGGATACTTCAGGCTGGTCACTGATGGTCTCAAGGAAAGCCTTAAAATCCTTCTCGGCTTTGGAGCTGAAGATCATATCCTTATCAAGACGAACGATAAAGTGTGTCTCGTAGAGGTATTTTGTGATCTCTTCTGCACCTTCTCCTTTGCTTTCGGAAGTATCTTCCTCATTCAGGGAAAGATCCACTTCCTTACCAAGGAATACGTCCTGAGCACCTTTCAGAAGCTGCATAAGGCCCTGGCCGCCGGAATCCACTACACCGGCCTGCTTCAGGATGGGAAGCATGTCAGGAGTACGATCAAGAACCTCGTCCATGTATTTGATGATCTCATCCACCATCTCTTCCATGGACACGTTCTTTTCAGCCATTTCCTTTGCTTTGTCGGCGCCCGCTTTGGCAACGGTAAGGATGGTACCCTCTTTGGGTTTCATGACTGCTTTGTATGCGGTCTCCACAGCCTTATCAAAGGCTTCGGAAATATCGGACTGTGTCAGCAGCTCTTTGGTCTTAACGATCTTTGTAAAACCTCTGATGAGCTGGGATAAGATAACGCCGGAGTTACCTCTTGCGCCCTTTAAGGATCCTGAACTCATGGCCTTACAGACTGCAGTCATATCGGAACTGTCAACAGCGACAACTTCCTTTGCTGCGGACATGATGGTCATGGTCATATTGGTACCCGTATCTCCATCGGGAACAGGGAATACGTTGAGTTCGTTGATCCAGTCTTTTTTACTGTCAAGATTCTTCGCACCTGCAAGAAACATCTTGCTTAAAAGCTGTGCGTCAATGGTATTTACTGCCACGGAAAAAACCTCCTAAAATCAATCGATCACCTTGACGCCTTCTACGAAGATGTTAACTTTCTCCACTTCCAGGCCGGTAAATTCTTCTACTCTGTATTTGACGGTTTCCACAAGGTTGTCTGCTACCGCCATAATGCTCACACCGTAGGCTACGATAATATGGAAATTCAGGATCAGCTTATGGTTTTTCATGGTAACACTGATGCCCTTGGTCAGATTTTCCTTTTTTAATAAAGAAACCAGACCATCCTTCACATTGATACCGGCCATGCCGACAACACCGAAGCTCTCAGTGGCGACCGTCCCGGCATACTGGGCGATCACTTCGTTATCGATCACGATGTTACCAAGATGCGTATTCAAAGATGAACTCTTCATGCATTTCCTCCTAGATTTAGAATGGTAGCATTCTACTGGTCTAATGCCTAAAGGTGATTATATACTAGATAATGGGAAAAGGGAATATGAATTCCTGAAAAAAGTTGTTGCATTCCTTGTACAAATCTGATATTATACCAATGTTGCGTTGTTGTTACGACGCTATGATGATGATAATAATCAGGCGTTTGCCGTTAGGAGGTGCAAAAATGGCTAAGTGTGATGTTTGTGGTAAGGGAGCTCATTTTGGTAATAATGTCAGCCATTCTCATAGAAGATCCAACAGAATTTGGAACTCCAATGTGAAGTCTGTAAAGTGTAAGGTTGGCGGTTCTACCAAGACTCTTCACGTATGTACCAGATGCTTAAGATCCGGTTCCGTTGAGAGAATTTAATTCAAAAGAGTTTAATTCAAACTTACTGAATATGGTATCAAAAAAGAGCGATGTGATCGCTCTTTTTTTGTACTTTGTTTCATTTCTGATCTTCTTTATATCTCGCGGCTGAGGCGTTCATATTCCTGATTGATGTACAGGACAACGCCCTTATCTCCTGCAATGTTATCGGGGTGATAGATCTTGATCAGATCCCTGTAACGTTTCTTTAACGCCAGGGGGTTATTGACACCCGCAAAAAGAACATCGAGGCCGTTATAGACATTACGGCTCTCCATGGATCTCATTTCCGCATTCTTCTGTTCCAGTCGGAACATTTCCTTTTCTCTCTCCAGCTTCTTTCTGTCGCTTTCGAGTTCAGCAAATCCGTTTTCCAGGATCTGCATCTTCTTTTCGAAGAACATCTCATCCTGTTTCAGCCGCTTCTGAGAAGAAAGAATGGTCCTGTTGAGGGCCTGCATTTCTTCCTGGAAGGCCTGCCGATCTTTGATGATCTGTTCTTCCATATCTTTTAAGCGCTTTCTTTCCGCAGCGATCCTGACATTCTCCGAAAACAGCCAGATCTTCATCTTCTGAAGTTCGGCTGCCGTTTTGTCCTCAAGAGATTCCTTGTTTACCTCATCAAAATCAGCCGCTTCTTCATTTTCTTCAAGCGCTATCTCTTCATCTGTATCAAAATAATCCATCAAAGACTCTTCTTCGTACATCGTATTTATTCATCCCCTTTTTCAGGAAACGCCATGTCAACAGCTTCATCTTCCGAAACGTCTACTCCGTTTTTCGGTTTTGCGAATTTATCTACGATATCAGGTACCATGTCAAGGATCTTGCTCATGGTATCGGAACTTTTCACGTTTACAAGCTTTGTATATCCGTCCTTTATGATCAATACGGCACTGGGGGTCATCTTGCCGCCAACACCGCCGCAGCTGCCGTTTTTCTTATCCCTGGCGTTGGAGCCGGCTCCGATACCAAAGGAAACATCCATCAGCGGAAGGATTATAGTGTCCTTTACATAAATGGGATCGCCCACAACCGTTTTGGATGTCAGGACCGAGTTTAATCCGCCAAGCAGTTTATCCACTGCGGCGGGAAATTGATTCTCATTCATTGCCGTTTTTCCTCCATGCTTTCAAAACCAAGTCTAGGTTTTTCTTTACTTTTAAAGCGTGCCCGAAGATCAGGATCCGAAGGGTCTGTAATATGATGACCATCAGGATGATCCGTCCCCGGATCTTTATGTCTGCGTCAATGATCTCTTCTTCAAATCTGGCATCCAGCGTGAAATTACCTTTTCTGTATGGAGATAATACGCCATAGACCGCACAGATCAGGCCGGTGGTGGAAGGATCTTCCATTCCGATGACGGCCTTGCCGGAAATATGGGGTTTCATGGACCGAAACATCCGGATACCGGCCTTTTTTGTTACCTCCAGGAACCTTCTGGTACTGTTAAGTTCCAGGAAATCCTCCGTCTTTTCCACGGCTTTCACCGTGCACTCTATTTTACCACAGATCTTCTCTAAAGTTAACCGGATGCGCTCAGGCAGCGGGTCCTTGGCTTTTCCGGTTTTCTCCTCTCCGAAGTCAGTGTTTTCGGTACTTTCGGAAGCCTTCTCTTTTTCGTTTTCAGTATTCAGCGGGGGTTCGGCCGTATCGTCCTTGGTTTCAAGGGATTTGTTTTCTTCTTTAGCCCCGTCAGGTTTTACGTCTTCTTTCCCTGATTTTTTCTCCTCGTGCTTATCCTCATCAGATCCCTTATCTTCTTTGTCTGAATTGAGCGTGAAAAAAAGGACCTTGATCTTCAATATCCGGTCCGATGGATAATCCGCATATATTCTGAGAAAGCGAAAAAAATATGTGATTACGCCTTTGATGACGGGCTTGTTGTCATGATATCCGATGTCTGCTTTGTACCGGATGGGACTGATCAGGATGATCAAAAGAAGTGCCAAAAGACAAAGCAGAATGATACCGATAACTTTTAAGACCGTCAGAACGATCTGCAAAACCATACTTAAACTCCGCGGTCCTTTAAAAAGGCTTTCAGGTCCGCATCTCCCCGTTTTTGAAAGCATTCCTCCGTGATCCGACGCACTATCTCTAAGGCTTCATCACGGTTTGAAGCAATGCCGGCAACGGTCTTATCGTCATATCGAAAACCATGTTTTTGAGAGGCGGCGCCGGAATAGATCTCCAGCTGGTCCGCTCCCTTGCATATAGTGATGACCTGATAGTCCTTTTTGGCAAAGCCTCGTTCTATGCTCTTTTTGATCTCCGGATAGTACTCTTCCGGTATGCCTTCGCCCCAATAGAGCTGACTTAAAAACTCCATAGATCCCCCGAATGGTCAGACCTCTTTTTTATACCAGTGCTTTTCTCTTTTCAGTTCCAGATACATCTGATAACCCTGCTCCAGGATCTGGCGTTCGTTGGCAAATTTCATCAGATGATAGGCCTCGTGGTATTTATAGTATCCGGAATCCTCAAAAAACTCTTCTTTCTGAGGTTTGCTGTAATAACTGTCAGCCATCATCAGAGACCAGTGGACATCTTTATACACAACATCAACGGGGCTGGAAAATGTATATGCACTTTTCCCGATATATTTCATGATAGATGCTTTTACACCCGATTCTTCGTAAACCTCACGTAAGGCGGTATCTTTGAACTCTTCACCTTCTTCGACGGTTCCCTTAGGCAGGACCCATCCTTCATAACTGTTCCTGATATTTTTGTACAGCAGCAGGATCTTTCCACGAAAGATCACCAGGCCGCCACAGCTGATTGCCTCGATCATTGCAATTCCTCCCATTCGTCCTGTATCAGTTATTTATTATAAGTCATGTAAAGAATCCGTGCAAACGCTACCGGGAGATCCCTTTCAGGATCTTTTTGCAGATCTTTTCTCCCAGTTCTCTGTGCCCAGCGCAGTCTTCCACCAGAACCGTGACAGCGATCCCGTTTCCGGGATCATCCTGGTCGGAAAAGCCGGTATACCAGGCGGTGGACGTTAAGACATCATCCTGAACATTTAAAGCGGCCCGGATGGATATGGCTTCCTCCGAAGTGGTCAGTACCACGCGTTTTCCGGAAACTGTCTCCGAAAGCACCTTCCCGTTTGTGTTCTCGATCCGTTCGATCACAAAAGGAAGTACAGTTTCACCGTCATTTACCGAAGCGCAGGCCAGCATATGCATGTGCATGGGGGAAATAAGGTAATCGCCTTCCGGTCCCATCTTGCACTGTCCGATTCCCAGTTCAAACCGGTAGAGGTCGGAATTCAGCTCTTTCTCATGCTCGCCTATTTCATAGGCGGTCTCAAAGGGATCATAAACCGCATATAGGCCGTAAATACAGCGGTCGATGAGCTCGGAATTCTCTTCCTCCGCAATAAGAGCTTCCCAATTATCGTCAATCCCGGCCGGATCAAAGTCCGGTGCGGAAACCAGGGCAAGTACCCTGCCGGTCTTTACTTCCGTAACGATGATGCAGCCTTTTTGGCCCTCAAAGGCGGAATAAGCAACTTCCTGGATCTCTTTGTTCAGGGTGGTATATACATTGTTTCCCGGATTCTTTTCCCTGTTCTTTGCATGTTCGATCTGCTCGGAAAGGGAAATGGATGCATGCATCAGATCATAATTGGCAGCCTTTTCTATACCAAGAAGGCCTTTGGTGGCATATCCGATGACATGAGAATATTCCCGATCATAGGGATACTCTCTGATCTCTTCCGCCGGGGGGTTTTGAATGGTTTTCGCAAGGACCGTTTTATCCTCGGCAAAAATGGTCCCTCTGGTCACGGATCTTGCAAGGAGTTTCGTCTCTGTATTATAGCCGTTGTTGATCAGGTCTCTTTTGTTTGCCTGTAAAAACCAAAGAGAATAAATACAGTTACAAAGAACGATAACACTGCAGATCAAAGCGGTGACGATAACATAATGTTTGTTGATCCTGCGTTCTTTTGCGTAAACGCTTCGAAGTTCCTTTTTGATCTTCAGGTCCGACTTTTCAAAATCGCTCTTCTCATCGCTGTAGAGTTTCTTTCCGTTGATCATACAGCCCTGAGCCAGTCCGGTGAGTAACAGGGCGGATAAAATGGAGGTTCCGCCATAGCTGACAAACGGAAGGGTGAGCCCTGTCAGGGGGATGAATTTCGTATTTCCGCCGATATTCAAAAAGACCTGGGTAAAGTACATCATACCGATGCCGTATAAGAGAATGCGACAAAAGCCTCTGGATGCCTGGATGGAATTGATGAGGATGCAAAGGGCCGTCAGAAAACAGATCAGGTATACACATACTCCCGTGATCTGTCCCAGTTCTTCCGTTACGGCAGCGTAGATAAAATCATTTTCCACGTAGGGGATCTTCATGGAACCTCCGGCATATAAGCCGGTACCGAAGAGTCCGCCT
>JAFUUM010000194.1 GCA_017477805.1 Lachnospiraceae bacterium | reverse complement strand
TTAATAAAGTCCCTGGGAATATCCGTTTCCCTGACCGCATCCTCCACAACCTTCAGGACATCGCACATCTTAAAATCCAGTCTGGAAAAGTTTAAGGATACGGGGACCATGGGAAGACCGGCGTTCATGCGGTCCCGGATGTCCCGGCAGACCTGCTGCACCATGTAGCAATCCAGTTTATGAAGCTGTCTGCTCTCTTCCAGGATATCCACGAACTTATTGGGAGTCAGCAATCCGTAGACAGGATCCTGCCATCTTGCCAAAGCCTCCATACCGCATAACTTTCCTGTGATGGAACGGATCTGGGGCTGATAATAGGGTATGATCCAACCCTTTTCCACCGCCTCATCGATGTGATGCTCCACATATTCTTCGATATCCAACTGTTCCTGAAGGGCATCGGAGTACTCAATATAAGTCACACCGGGAGTATGCTTGATGGAATCGCAGGCCACCTTTGCTTTGGAAAGTGCTGCTTCCACATCGAAATTTCCGGTCAGTTTAAAACGACACACGCCGTTCTTTCCGTAGATGTTGTACTGTTTGCCGTACATTCCCCGGAAGGTCCTTGCTGCCCGCTCATGTTTTTCCACCAGATTTTCATACTTGGTAAAGACTGCAAAATGGTCTCCCCAAAGCCTGGTAATGACAGCATCTTCATAGGAACCCTTCAGGATCTCGCCGATACTCTTAAGGCAGGCATCGCCTTCCGCCACGCCCCGCTTTAAGTTAAAGAGCTTAAAGTTCACCATGTTCAGGTAGATCAGCGCATACTCCTGCTCTTTATCCTTATCTGCCTTTTTTGCCATTTTCCGGATGGTGGCAAAGAACTTATCTCTGGCATAGAGCCCCGTCACATGGTCGATCTCGGAATTGCCCGCAGAGATCTCCCTGGAGATCAAAAACACATAAAAAACGTCCCCTTCCTGCGGATCATGCACCAGTGCGCCATAATCCTCCACAAGGCAGACGTTTCCCTTTTTCGTCCTGATATAGTAAAAGACGTGATCAAATTCTCTGTTGTCATCCGTGATCTGCTCGTTGATCTCGTTCTGAACCTCTGACAACTGCGCTTTTCCAACGATCCCGTCAAAACTGTTCCCCACAAACTCTCTGAACTCTTCCACGCTGTCGCACTCAAACAGATCTGCCATGACCTTATTGGCATACAGCAGTTCATGGCCTTCGGAGGCACGATAAATAAATGCCCCTCCGGGCATTCTGTCTGTAAAGAACAGATTTAGTCGTTTTCCACTATCCGGATCGTACCCCATTCCATTCCCCCTGTATCAAGAAGACGTAACGATAACCGTGTTATACCTATACAATACCAAGAACTGCCCGAAAAATCAAAGTTTTTACAGATCCGAGACCTTGACAACAAGAATCCCGTCCACATAGGAAACGGATCCCTCTGCAGGATAGCAGGGCATCTTCCGGACCGCCTCGTTGTCAAAAGCGATCCGGGTCAGATTCAGGCCCATATTTTCATAATACTGCAGATACGCATAGTCCGTGCCCATGTAGGAAAGGGATGTGATCCCGGTACCATAGGGGGCTACGGACTCAAAGTTTTCAATCCCTTTGACATAAGGATTGGCATCCAGGTTTCCGGAGATGGCCACAGGCGTCACCCCGGGGTCATACCCATCCGCGAACTCGATGCTGGTAAGGATCCTGGTCATGAGAGAAGCCGCGGCCTTCTCCTGCAGCTGCTTTTTCAGACTCACCTGATTGCCGTATACGCTGTTACTCCAAACTCCGAGGAAGATGGTGCAAAGGGCGATGGCAGCACCGGCCAGGGCTGCTTTCCGGAACCCGCCGTCCTCTTTATCCTTTTCTTTTTC
>JAFUUM010000193.1 GCA_017477805.1 Lachnospiraceae bacterium | reverse complement strand
GAGCACGGTTCAACATAACGGGATGATCTTTGATCACATCTTCGAGGACATCCCATACGGACTCATCGAGTCTTTCTACAAGCTTTTTAGCATTCTTGATGTTCTGGGAGATGCCTCTGCCAACCAGTTCCTTCATAACGAAGGGCTTGAACAGCTCGATAGCCATCTCTTTGGGCAGACCACACTGATAGATCTTCAGCTCGGGTCCGATAACGATAGCGGAACGGCCGGAGTAGTCTACACGCTTACCAAGAAGGTTCTGACGGACACGGCCGGATTTACCTTTCAGCATATCGGACAGAGATTTCAGAGCTCTGTTACCGGGGCCGGTAACGGGTCTTCCTCTTCTGCCGTTATCGATCAGCGCATCAACTGCTTCCTGCAGCATACGCTTCTCGTTACGCACGATGATGTCAGGTGCGTTCAGATCCAGCAGTCTCTTCAGACGGTTATTTCTGTTGATGATACGACGATACAGATCGTTCAGGTCGGATGTTGCGAAACGTCCGCCGTCCAGCTGTACCATGGGACGAAGATCGGGAGGGATCACCGGGATGGCATCCAGGATCATCCATTCAGGTCTGTTTCCGGACTCTCTGAAGGACTCAACTGCTTCCAGCTTCTTGATGATCTTGGCTCTCTTCTGACCGGTAGCTTCCTCTAAGCTGTCTTTCAGCTCTTTGGACTCTTTCTCCAGGTCGATCTCCTGCAGCAGTTTCTTGATGGACTCAGCGCCCATTCCTGCTGTGAAGCGATTGCCCCATTTTTCTTTTGCGTCCTGGAATTCCTTTTCAGTCAGGATCTGCTTGTACTCAAGATCCGTTTCCTCACCGGGATCGAGGACGATGTAGTTTGCAAAGTACAGTACCTTTTCCAGCACTCTGGGAGACAGATCCAGGATCAGTCCCATACGGCTGGGGATACCCTTGAAGTACCAGATATGAGATACGGGTGCTGCCAGTTCGATATGACCCATTCTTTCTCTTCTTACGGAAGACTTGGTCACCTCAACGCCGCAGCGGTCGCAGATCGCGCCTTTGTATCTGATCTTTTTGTACTTACCGCAGTGACACTCCCAGTCTTTGCTGGGTCCGAAGATCTTTTCGCAGAAAAGACCATCGGGTTCGGGTTTCAGGGTTCTATAGTTGATGGTCTCGGGTTTGCTTACTTCGCCATGAGACCACTCTCTGATCTTTTCAGGGGACGCAAGGCCAATTCTGATGGCATCAAATGTCATCGGCTGATACGTTGCTTGTTTTGTTTCAGGCATGTTTGGCACTCCTTCCAAAGTTTATTCACAGTTCCTTAGAATTCGTCTTCTTCGCTTACAGCGTCGAAATCCGCTTCTTCCTCTTCTTCCACGTTATCGAGTTCGCCGTCTTCCGTGAACTCCTGTTTCTGATAACCGTCGAAGTTCTCCTGTCTCTCATCGTGTCTGTAGTCACCTTCGATGACAGAACGGTAATCCGTATCACCCATGTCAACGGATTCTACGATCTTCACATCGTTGCCGTCCTCATCCAGTACACGGATATCCAGTGCCAGGGACTGCAGTTCCTTGAGCAGAACCTTGAAGGACTCGGGAATACCGGGTTCGGGAACGTTGTCGCCCTTGATGATGGCTTCGTATGTCTTCACACGGCCGATCACATCATCGGACTTGACTGTCAGGATCTCCTGCAGTGTGTAGGAAGCACCATAAGCCTCGAGAGCCCATACTTCCATTTCTCCGAAACGCTGTCCGCCGAACTGGGCTTTACCACCCAGAGGCTGCTGCGTAACCAGTGA
Source organism: Lachnospiraceae bacterium (assembly GCA_017477805.1). Taxonomy (GTDB): domain Bacteria; phylum Bacillota; class Clostridia; order Lachnospirales; family Lachnospiraceae; genus SIG336. The sequence goes on along the minus strand of JAFUUM010000193.1, from coordinate 776 downwards.
ATAAGGGCCGGTAGAACGTGCATGGATCTTATCATCAACCAGATGGTGCAGTTTCAGGTAATGCATGAAACCGATGGTAACGGTGTTGTCGAAGTACTCACCGGTACGACCGTCGCGCAGTCTTACCTTACCGTCAGCATTGATGGGCACGCCCTTCCATTCTTCCCTTCTGTCACGGCGGGCATAAAGCTGCTCCATGATCTCGGGATAAACGATATCTTTATATTTTGCTTCGAAATCTTCCCACTCCATGTTGGCGTAATCATTGGCCATGCAAAGAGTATCCTGAATATCGTTCTCACGGGCACCGTCAAATACGGGGGTGGCCACGTTGATACCCAGAACTTCGGCAGCCAGGGACAGATGGATCTCAAGTACCTGACCGACATTCATACGGGAAGGTACGCCCAGAGGGTTCAGAACGATGTCCAGAGGACGACCGTTGGGCAGATAAGGCATATCCTCAACGGGAAGCACGCGGGAAACTACACCCTTGTTACCGTGACGACCTGCCATCTTATCACCGACGGAGATCTTTCTCTTCTGAGCAATATAGATACGAACTGCCTGGTTTACACCGGGTGCCAGCTCGTCGCTGTTTTCTCTGGTGAATACCTTAGCATCAATAACGATACCGTATTCGCCGTGAGGTACCTTCAGGGAGGTATCTCTTACTTCTCTTGCTTTATCACCGAAGATGGCGCGAAGGAGTCTCTCTTCTGCGGTCAGCTCGGTCTCTCCCTTAGGTGTAACCTTACCTACCAGGATGTCTCCCG
>JAFUUM010000192.1 GCA_017477805.1 Lachnospiraceae bacterium | reverse complement strand
CTGCTCTTGCATAACGGCGCAGAACAAAGAAAACCGGTTTTGGATTGAATACCAAAACCGGTTTGTCTCCAGTCTGAGACAGGGATCAAATCCCTGTCTGCTCCTTGATGTACTTTCTTGCTTTTAGTGCGTATTCGAAGGGATTGGCTTTTGCGGGATCCTGCTCCGCTTCCACCAGCATATAGCCCTGATAGCCGCCTTCCTCCAAAACTTTGAAGATGGAGGGAAAGTCCACGCAACCGTCACCGGGTACGGTAAAGGCGCCTTCCCGAACGCCCTGCAGAAAACTTAAGTTTTCTTCCTTAACCTTCTTTACCACATCAGGACGGATGTCCTTTAAATGAACATGTTTGATGCGGTCGATATACTTCTTTACAATGGCCACCGGATCTTCTCCGCAGTATGCAAAATGACCGCTGTCAAATAATAGGCTCACATACTTGGGATCCGTTCCTGCAAGAAGCCTGTCCGTTTCTTCCAGGCTCTGGACCACGGTACCCATATGATGATGATAGGTCAGATGGATCCCGTATTCCTCCAGGGCGATCTTTCCAAGCTTATTCAGGCCTTCGCAAAGACGGTTCCATTCCGATTCATTCAGCACATATTTATAGCCGAACACCGGCGTGTTCATCTGTCCCTGGATACTGTAACTCTGCTCGGAAAACCCGATGATCTTTGCTCCCATCTCCTTCAGGAAAGCAAGCTGGGCTCTGCATTCTTTTTCCACTTCCTTAAAGGGCTTGGTCAGAAGGAAGGAGGAAAACCACTGATTGCAGATCTCCATGCCCCGAAGTTCAAGGGCATGTTTTAAGATTTCGGGATCCTTGGGATATTTATTTCCAACCTCCGAGCCGGTAAAGCCCGCCAGTGCCATCTCGCTGATGCACTGTTCAAAAGTATTCTCGCTCCCAAGATCCGGCATGTCATCATTGGTCCAGGCAATGGGGGCGATCCCCAGTTTTACGTTTTCTTTTTTCAGCATATCTTTCCTCGCCCTTTCCTTAACCGATCTCAGAGATCTTCACGGGTCTGTGTTCCTCCAGGCTCTTCTTTGCTGCAAGCCCCATGAGCACGGGCTTTAATCCGTCCTCCACGCCAAGAGGGGTATCCTTTCCTTCCACAATGGCTTTGATGAATTCACTCACTTCTTTTCCGTAAGCATCCATATAGCGTTCCAAGAAGAAGAACAAAGGCTTCTCACCGGTAACTCCCTGTGCATTGGAGATCTTGGTCAAAGACTGGGAATCGTTATCGATGGCCGCCATGCCCTCGGATCCGAAGACTTCCGCTCTCTGATCATAGCCATAGGCTGCTCTTCTGCAGTTATCGATGACCGCAATAGCTCCGTTTTCCATCTTCAATGTGATCACGGCCGTGTCCACATCCCCGGCTTCTCCGATGGCCGGATCCACAAGGTTTGCCGCTTCCACATAGACGTCCGTCGCATCACAACCGGCAAGGAAACGGACCATATCAAAATCATGAATGGTCATATCAAGGAACATTCCGCCGGATACCTTTACATATTCCGGTGAAGGGGGCTCGGGATCCCTTGAAGTGATCTTGATGATCTCGGGCTTTCCGACTTTTCCATCTGCCACCGCCTTCT
>JAFUUM010000191.1 GCA_017477805.1 Lachnospiraceae bacterium | reverse complement strand
TTGATACCATTGGTCAGACCAAGCTGGGTTCCGTCGGTATCTCTGGTTGTCTTTAAGTTTGCTTCGGAAATGTTGGAAACATCCACAACGCCGGATGCGATGAACTCATCCAAGGGATAGATCTTGTCCAGATACATGGGGAAGTTACCGCCCAGCTGGAACACATCCCATACCTCATCGGAAGCAACCAGAGTCTTTAACTTGGTGAAATAATCGTCGAATGAATAGTACTCATACTCAAACTTGATATTGGGATGCAGGCTCTCGTATAGTTCGATGGCTGCGATCGTCTTATCATGTCTGTTCTGGGATCCCCACCATGCCATACGAAGGGTGATCTCTTCTTCCTCAGCCGTTGTTTCGGCAGCGGGTGCAGACTCCTCTTTCCGGGTCTCAGCAGGTTTTGTCTCGGTAGACTCCTTGGCGGGAGTTGTTTCGGGTGCTGCCTTGGTGTCGCCGCAGCCTGCCAGAGCACCTGTCACCATCATCATTGCCAATAATGCACTTACCAGTTTCTTTCTCATGATATCCTCCTTTGTTTTTAACTGCCAACAAAAAAGACGTCTTTTGTTGTATAAATCGTACAATTTAGACGTCTTTTCATCAATGCTTTTGGTCACTTCCGACAATAAAGTGAAAACATATCAATTTTTCAAACTATATTTACTTGTGCCTTGCAAGCTGCTTCCGGTATTGCAGCGGTGTCATGCCGATCTGCTTCTTAAATACACGTTCAAAATAGGTCAGACTGTCATACCCCAGCATGTTTGCGATCTCGGTCATACTGTATTTTTCATCCGCCAAAAGAGTCCGCCCCGCCGCAATGCGGTAGAGGTTAATATACTCCGAGATCGTGAAGTTGGTCACTTCCTTAAAGATCCTGCAAAGGTAAGCGCTGCTCATGTAAAACCGGGTTGTCAAATCTTCCACGGAACCGATCTCCCGGAAATGCTCGGCGATATAATCCGCCACCTGATGGACTCTGCGCTGTTTGTCCGCATGGATCTTGATGCCCTGTTCCAGGAATTTACCGCCTTTGCAATGATCCCACTTTTCATGCTGCAAAAGGATCTGCAGGACCTCGGTTTTGACTTTCGCCGTTCTGGTATCCGACTTATCCTCTCGGATCAGTTTTTCCACATTCTCAAGGATCGCCATCACCTCCGGCAGATCCCCAACCTGATAGACTCCGTGATGAGCCGCAAACAGACCGGTCAGATCCACTTCCAGAAAATTACCAAGGGAAACAAGGATATCTTCCCGGATCTCGATCAGCATCCGGTCATGATATTTTCCGCCGATGATACAGGTTTTGGCGATCTGCCGCTTATCAATGAAGGCGATACTTCCCTCGCACATCCGGTAGCATTCTCCTTCATAGAAAAAGAAGCGTTCTCCCTTGAAGATATACTGGATCTGATACTCGTTATGGTAAAACCCCAGTTTGGAAGTGAAATCCTGGTCCCGTTCTACCCGGCCCACAGCAACGCCGTCAAATTCTTCCCGATAATACGTTTTCAGCATCTTGTAACCACCACCCGATCTGATGTATCTTGTTTTTCGTAAACAAACTTACTGCAAGGAGAGCATTCACATGAAACTGGAAGAGATCAATGTACGCGACCCCTTTATCCTGCCTTATGAAGGCACTTACTACCTCTGCGGCACCAGAGCAAAAACCTGTTGGGGGCTGGCTGACGGTTTCGACGGATACAAAAGCACAGATCTTGTCCACTGGGAAGGACCCTTCGAGATCTTCCATCGTCCCGAAGGTTTCTGGGCAGACAAGAATTACTGGGCGCCTGAGATCCATCGCTACCGTGACCGTTTTTACCTTTTTGCCACCTTCAATTCTTCCGAGAAGGATATGAAGGGCACCATGATCCTGGAGGCGGATACTCCGCTGGGACCTTATCGATTACACAGCGAAGGCAAGATCACCCCGGAAGAATGGAACTGCCTGGACGGCACCTTTTACCTTTCCCCGGACGGGAAGCCCTATATGATCTTTTCACATGAATGGGTGGATATCGGAGACGGCGAGATCTGTGCCGTAGAACTGTCTGAGGACTTAAAACGCCCCGTATCCGAGCCCTTCACCCTGTTCCGTGCATCCGACGGCGCCCCCTGGGTCAAGAGCATCAGCCACAGACTTTGGAACGGGCCGGTTTATGTGACCGACGGTCCCTTCCTCCACAAACTTCCTGACGGAGAGCTCATCATGCTTTGGGCTTCCATGTCCGAGGGCGGATATGCCGAGGGGATCGCAAGATCCGAAAGCGGCGATATCACAGGTCCCTGGAACGTGGACAAAACGCCCCTCTTTGATAAAGACGGCGGCCACGGCATGCTCTTTAAAACCTTTGATAACGAGTTAAAACTGGTGCTTCACCAGCCTAACAAAACTCCTTTGGAACATCCTGTCCTGATCCCTGTTACGGAAGAAAGCATGATGTCAGCAAAAGCCTAAGGGCGTTCCGCTACTCCACCACTTTGTGGATCCACTTTCCGCCTGCAAAGCGGAAAGAAAAGATCACGGCGCGGATGCCCCAGTCGGCAAACATACCGATCCAGACGCCCATGGGTCCAAACCCAAGGACACGGATCAGGAAGGTCGCCAGCGTTACCCTGCAAAGCCACATGGTAGCCGTGGAGATGAGCATGGAAAACCGCACATCTCCCGCTGCCCGAAGGCCGTAGGGCAGGGCAAAGGATAAAGGCCAGAAAATCGGCTTGATCACAGTGATCCATCCCAGCATGTACAGGCAGAGTTTTGCACTCTCTTCTTCCATCCCCGCAAGCTTCGTTACAGGACCTGCAATGGCATAGGTCAGAAGACAGCTGCTGAGGATGGCGATATAAGCCCATACCACAAGTTTCTTCACGTAATAGATCGTTTCTTCTTTTCTTCCGGCGCCAAGACATTGTCCCGTTACCGTCATCAGGCCGATGCCTACGCCGATCCCCGCAACCCCGTTCACATTCTCAAAGATATTGGTCATGGCCTGAGCCGCTATGGCTGTGGTCCCAAGGATGGCCACCGAAGACTGGATGGCCAGCTTACCAAACTGGAACATGGAGTTCTCAATGCCGTTGGGCACACCCATGGACAGGATCTTTTTGATCATATTCCCGTCGGGCCTGATCTTATGATACTCCCGAACGTACAGCATTCTGTCTTTATTTCGAAGAAGGGTAAGGAGCACCACAGCGGAAAAAGTCCTGGAAAACAGGGTAGCGATCGCAGCTCCGTACACGCCCATGCCAAGCCCGAAGATCAAGAAGGCATTTCCCGCAATGTTCAGGATATTGGACAGGATCGAAATGTTCATGGAAAGTTTTGTTTCCGACTGTGCCCGGAAGATGGCGCTTCCCGCCGCAGATAATGCGATGCCCGGATAGGAAAGGATGGTCAAGGTAAAATACACCGAAGCCGCACTCATAACATCCGCATCGATCCGGCCAAAGACCAGCCGAAGGATCCCCATGCGGAATAAAAGACAGATAAGTGTCACCGCCCCGGAAAGAGCCGCAGACACCAACACCACCTGGGATGCCGACTTCTTTGCTTTCTCAATATCTTTTTGCCCGATGTAGGTGGAACAGATGATAACGGCACCGGTTGCCAGAGCGTTAAAGGCCTGGATCACCAGGTTGTTGACAGAATCCACCAGGGATACTCCGGAAAGAGCTGCGGAGCCCACGTTGGATACCATCATGGAATCCACCATGCCCATGAGCGCATTCCAAAACTGCTCCGCGATAATGGGCAATATGAGCAAAAGGAGGGCCCTGTTGGAAAACAGGCGCCCTTCCTTATCTTGTGACTTTGGCAATACCATATTCATCAAAAACTACTCCATAGGGGTTACTGGTACGGTTCATCCGGGTGATCACCCGCTGTGCCTCCGCCCCCGCTAAGGGAATGGGTCGATAATCATTCCAGGTTGTGTGGGAAGACAGTCTGCAGGGGATCATCTGGGCCTGCTGGGCAGTCACCTCTCCGCCTTCCATCGTGAGCTTCATCTGCCAGATGCAGGTATCCTTGTCCGGTGGATTGGAATTTCCGCCAAAGCAGAAGTTTCCGAGGCTGTAGAGAATGTACTTCCCGTTATAATTCTCCGCTGCCTGAAGCATGTGAGGGTGATGACCGATGACAAGATCCGCTCCCTGATCCACAGCAAAGTGTGCAAGAGCGTACTGCTGGGGTGTTACCGCCTCCTGCATCTCAACGCCCCAGTGGCAGTTGACGATGATAAGCTCCGCTCCCGCTTCCTTCACCTCATCCATCTTGGTCTTCATCAGAATCGCCATGGCATCGGAATCCGGATATTCCACCTCTCCAAAAGGCTGGCGGAAAGCACACTGGATGGAAACAAGTCCAACCTTGACGCCCTTTACATCGATCACGCAAACGTTATCTTCCGAGGAATACCGGATCCCATAAAGATCAAGGTTCATCATGGTATCCACGTGGCTGATCTCACCATAATCCCTGCAGTGGTTATTGGCAAAGGATACGGCTTCCACGGAGGAATTCTTCAGGATATTCAAATAATCCGGTCTTCCTCGAAACCGCCAGACCTTTGTTTCCGAAGGGGTTCCAAGATCCGTGATCACCCCTTCCAGATTTGCGATGGTCAGGTCGTCCGCCGCAAAAACAGGCTTAACATCCGCAAGGAAATAATCCGATCCCTGAAGGTTATACACCCGGTTGAAGCAGGTTGGATTCTTCTCCTGCTTCTCGTCATTTCCCAGAGTACAATCCCCCACGGCACTGATGGTAATGACGGTGGGGGTAGTTGTGTTCGGTAAAACCTCTATACAATTATTTTTCGAAGGCACGTACATCCCGCCTTCCCCGGCGGGAGATGCGTATGCCCCGGTATCCGCCCGTGCAGAGACTCCGAGGATCATGGCAAGAGCAATTCCAAGGAGCGCACGGGGATACTTACTTTCTTTTATTATCATTTTCTATACATTCTCACTGCTTTTTACTTTTGATCGGTTTTAAGGCCAGTTTCCCGGACGGGGCTTCATGACCTTGACGATGCCGGACTCCTCTAAGTTTCTGAGGATCAACAGTCGTGCTTCGCCCGCCTTCTCCGGTTTTAACATATAGTGACAATAGGTGTCCAGCAGTGAAAACAGATTTGCGGTCCTTCCCTCGATCTTGAAGTTATTGATACCCAGAGGCAGGTACTTTTCATACATCTGCTCGGGAGTGATGACAGTGGGATAATCCTGGATGGTGTAAAGGCAGTTTTTGTCACCGTATTCACAGTGCCAGGGAATGATGGGGATCCTCTTCTCCGGAGGGAGCTGTCTGTTTGCCAGCGCGATCTTCTGATTTTTGGCCACGTTTTTATAATGATCGCCGCGGCGTTTGCAGGCCGGCTCGCACAGAGTGTTCACCAGAACTTCCACCTTTTCCTTGTGATGGAGCTGTTCCAAGATGTCCCATTTATTATTCAGGTTATAGTCCAACACAACATATTTGTAATCCTTATCCAGCTCTTCGTTTAAGGTGGTAAGGTCCTTGATCTCTTTACAGGTTGTGGAATCGATCTTATAGGAGGGGAAATTCTTCCGGATGTACTCCTCCAAAATAGGCGAAAATACAAGGACTTCGTTCTTTCCGTTATCCCCTTCCTTCAGGCAGAAATTACAGAAAGGATCTGCCAGATCTTCCTCTTCGATCAGGGGATTGGTAAAGGTAAAACGAACAGGGATCCCCTTGCTGTTGATGGTCTTGATCACGTTCCGCACGTATGCGGCATCACACTGATCATTGCCGATAAAACGTCCGCCGTTCCACAAAGACAGAGGGAAGGTCCCAAAGAAGGATGCGATCTCTATGCCATCGCGGAAATACTGGGGATAAGACTCAAGTAAGCTGACCCAGAACATGTTCAAAGGGTAATTGTACCGAAGTCCCGGCAGGTGAAATTTTACTTTTGTTTCCATTTTAGATTACGTTCCTCTCGTATATCATTTTCTGCCGCCCATGGCCTGAGCTCTGCGACGGGCACGTTCTTCCGCCAGTGCGGTCAGTCTTTTTCCGATCTGATTTTTGATGAATTCCTGCTCTTCTTCCTTCACGAGATAGTACAGATAGGAATCCATTACCAGGCTCTGGGGCAATCCGCGGCCTACCAGTTTGAAATTCTGAAAGCCCCTCGCTCTGTACTCCTGCAATTCTTCCTTGGAAATAAAGGCAGGACGCTTTTTACAGTCTTCAAAGCTCTTTCTTTCCTGTTTGTTGGGGCAGGGGAACGGCGCTGCCACGTCATATTCCAGCTGACGCTTTCCCTCATCCAGATAATGCTCCACCCGCTTCGGGCATCCGGGGAAACAGATCTCGTCCACCAGGATCTCCACGCGGGAAGCCATAGGTTCCAAACTCTTTAAGACCTCTTCATTCCGGTTCAGGTCATAATCCAGAACCACCATGAAGTAGTCTTTCTTCATCTCTTCCCCCAAAACCGCAGGATCCGTGATCCGCTTTGTCGTGGAAGAGATCATTTTGAAATCGGGATAATTCTCCCTTAAGTATTTCTCCAATACGGGACTGTTTACCAAAACCTGGTTATCTCCCGTATCCGCAAGATGCATGATGAGATTGCAGTAAGTATCCTGAACATGGCACTCCTCGATGAGCGGATTTGTCCAGGTAAACCGCATGGGCACATGCTTCCCGTTGTAAAGCTTGATGGTACGCTCGATCTCACCCTTCGGACAAAAACCCAGCGCAGTCCTTCCCCCATTCCAGATGGCTCCCGGAAACGTACCATAGACGCTCCCCACCCGGTAGTCCTCATAGAATGAATTGGGATATTCCTTCATCAGATCGATAAGCGTTGTATTCAGGTCCCTGAATACGGAAAATCCCGGTAAATGCCAATACACTAAATCCCCCATATCTTTTCCCCCTGTGTATGTTCTTACCAACCTTGTTATTATACCATATCGCACCGAACGCTTGCGACTGTTATCATATAAAAACGCCGCGGCCGGAGATCGCTCCAGTCGCGACGCTTTTGTCTTTTATTTACGTTACATGTAACCCGCGATCGACTTACTTGTTAGCGTCGTCAATGTAGGATTTCCATGTATCACGGATCTTCTCAACCTGCTCGGAAACTACGCAGTTAGGAGTGATGTTCCAAACGAAGTCGGAACCGATGCTCATGTTGGGGATCATGCCATGGAATGCGATGGTACCATACTTAGCATCAGACATCCTTGTACCGGTCTCATCAACTGCTCTGGAGTCGAAGATACCGTTACGAGCGGTGCTCAGGTAGCCGTTGTAATCCTCGTAGCCTTCGGGAGCTTCAGTCCAAAGGTTCCATGCGAATGCGATCTTCCAAGCCTTGTCAGCATCGTAGCATCCGGGGATAGCTGCGGGGTTGTTGGACCATACGTTGATGTAGTTGCTCATCTTGGGTCCCTTCGGGAACATAACGAAACCAACTTCATCGCTCATATCTGCCAGGAAGTTACCGGGAGTACCTGCATACTCATCTTCTACCATGAATGCAGCCTGTCCGTTTACGAACTGCTCTTTGTAGTAATCCCACTCAGCGCCTTCGGGGTTAGCAACTTCTGCATCATACTTGGAGAATACGTCTACAGTCCACTCAAGAGCTTCCAGAGTCTCGGGGTTCTCAAGGTTGTAGGTGTACTTACCGCTGGAATCCTTACCAACATAAGAACCGCCGTTGGAGAATACAGCTTCGGTAGTCATAACGCCTTCGTTCAGGGTCAGACCATAGATATCGATGGTACCATCGTTATCGGTATCCTTCTGAACGGTGTCAAGCAGCTCAACGAACTTGTCCCAAGTCCAGGTTCCGTCTGCCTGCATATCATAGATGGACTCAGGATCGATACCTGCGTCGGTCAGCAGTCTCTTGTTGAAGTATACGCCGGTTCTGGGCTCGGAAATGCCTGCGAACATAGCGTAAATGGAGTTGCCCTTGGAATACTGCTCATGCAGTTTGTTCTTCTGGAACTTATCCTGAGAGAAGTCCAGGCAATCCAGTGTGGACAGGTCATACATCAGACCGTTAGCCATAGCGGAAGTGATAGCGGGATCATCACGAAGGATGAATACATAGTTCTCGTCACCACCTGTGGTAGCATAGTCTACGAAATCCTGAGGAGTGGAACCCCAGTCGGAGATAGCGGTCTGCTTAACGGTGAAGTTATAGGTCTCCTGGATGTAATCACGCCATTCCTGAACAGCTTCCTCATAATCGTTCTGAGGTTCTGCGGGATCGCCGCTCCACCAGTCACGAATGATGATCTCCATACCACCGAGGTCAATGGGGTTGCCATCTGCATCTTTGATGATACCATCATCTGCTGCTTCTTCTGCTGCAGCGGTCTCTGCGGGAGCTGCGGTGCTCTCTGCTGCAGGAGTCTGATCTGCTGCGGGAGTCTGCTCAGCTGCGGGCTGAGTATCGCCACATGCTACTGCGCTCATGGTCATGGCTGCAAGAGTAATAGCTGCAGTCACTTTCTTGGTCAGTGCCTTTTTCATACTTTTTCTTCCTCCTTTGAAAAATAGAAAAGTAATTATATGAAGAACATCGGTTTGCTCCGATGACACTTCCGTCGCTTAAACGGTTTCGTTTAGCTAATAGTAACATAAGATGGGTGATAGTAACACTCAATATTGGCATTTTTGCCTCAAATCTTGATGCTCGGATCGCTCCGCAGCAAAGCCGCTCTCG
>JAFUUM010000190.1 GCA_017477805.1 Lachnospiraceae bacterium | reverse complement strand
TCTTTTAAATGATCCTCGGTATAGAAGATGGCGGGCTCGTTCATGTCATTCCAGAAGCCTTCGATCCCCGCATCCGTCAGGGTCTTATACTTGTCTCCGAACCACTTTGCCGCAGCATCATTTAAGAAGTCGGGGAAGTGCACCTTGCCGGGCCATACCGCCGCCACAAGCTCCTTGCCATCTTTCTTCTTACAGAAGTATCCCTTCTCCATGCCCTCTTCATAGAGGTCATAGCCCTTCTCGATCTTCACGCCTGCATCGATGATGGGGATCAGTCGGATGCCTTTCTCTTTCATTTCCGAAACGAACTTCGGAAACTCGGGGAATCTCTCGGGGTTCACGGTAAAGTCTTTATAGTCCTGCATGTAATCGATATCCATATAGATCATATCCAGAGGGATATCCAGTTTCCGGTAGTTTTCTTCCACTCGCCGGACATCTTCGGCGTTTTCATAGCCCCAGCGGCTCTGGCCGTATCCGAAGGCCCAAAGGGGCGGGATATAACATCTGCCGATGAGTTTTCGGAAGGTTGTCACGATCTCTTCCGGGGTTTTTCCGGAAAGGAGATAAAAATCCGTACCCGGGGTAAACTCCTCCGGCTCCTCTGCTTCCCCGGTTCCGATGCTGATCAAAAGTTCATCGTTTTTCGTATAGCCGATGTCAAAACGCACCTCACCGGGCTGGTCGATAAAGAGTCCCAGGGGCGTTTCTCCGTCATCCAGGATCAGCAGGTTCTGGGAAGCGTACAGGGAATTCTTTCCCTCTTCATGATGAGGCTCGTCCGCATTGTTGCTGACATAGAGCCAGCCCCGCTTATTGATGCCCCGAAGGGTCTCGCCCAGACCGTAAACGATCTCTCCCTGTTTCAATTTCCGAGACAAAGTCTTTGCGGTCTCATCACAGGAAAAGCCTGGGATCACGCTCCCCTCCGCGGGAATGTCCCTGATCACCGCACCGGTCTTTAAGGGACGGCCCCAGGTGTATTTTCTGATCTGATCGATCATGATCTATCCTCCTGTTTCGATTGTTCTCTTTCTCTATTGAAGCGGATCGCTTCGTTGCTTTCGGCAACTCAGCATCGACTTTGAACCTTGTTGCTTCACATGCATCCGAAATTTTTTAGCACAAGGATCCAGGTAAAGATGGTCACAATGGATAACAGTGTGGTGACCATCACGTACTCTCCCGCCAGATCCGCATCTCCGCCCATGCCGGCTGCCATCGGGTAGGAAGCCGCCGCTACGGGTGTGGCAAAGGTGCAGAAAACGACGAAGAGTTCCACCGGATCAAATGAAAGCCGGTACATGATAAATGCCATGACAGCCGGCACAAAAACCAGTTTGATCAGAGACCCCGCAGCAAGTACCCTGCTGTTTTTCCGAACATCGGACAGATGCAGTGTTCCTCCGAGCACAAAAAGCGCAAGGGGCGTTGCCATGGCGGAAAGCTGTGCGATGGGTTTCACAAGCGGTACCGGCATGGTCACCGGGAGAAGATTAAAGATCGCTCCTGCGATGGCGCCCTTGATCAGCGGATTTTTCAGGATGTTCAAAAGCATCTTTCCTGCCGAAACCCTTCCGCCCCGATAATACTCCAGGACGATAACGGAAACGATGTTGTAAAGAGGCACCACAAACGCTACGAGGATGCTGGCCTTTGCCGCACCCGCATCGCCAAACACGCTTGTTACCAGCGGGATGGCATAGAGGACGGCATTGCTCCGGAACACTGCCTGGATGATCACGCCTCTTCTCGCGTTTTCCTTTTCCAACCTCGGCACGATCAGCAGCGCCAGCGCGATCAGACACAGCGTTGCCACCACGGCAAACGGAACGTAAAAGCTGCCGTTTAACGTGGAAAAATCGGCATCATACAGGTTATCAAACATGATAAACGGGAAAAAGACCTTGAATGCCACGCTGTTTAACTGTTTCAAAAAATCTTCCTTCACGGCCCCCGCTTTTTTGGCGATGGCACCCATGAGGATATACACGATAAACGGCACAACAGCTGCCGTTGCGATCATAAGATTTTCCATGTTTTCTCCAATCTTCCCCTTCTCCTTATGGTCTATGAAACCGTCCTGTTTTTCAACCCCTTTTTGTACTTCTTTCAAAATAGGCGTTTTCGTACTATGATGATACCAGGTATGATTACTGAACTTTGTTGATTTTTGAGGTGTCCCATGATCATCTTCATTATCTTTTATGTCAGCTGGCTCATCTTCCTGGTCCTCAGTGTCCTGGTGATGCCGGGCTTTATCCCCGGAGTGACTCTTGGGCAGAACCTTGCTTACTCTCTGCCCATCTCCTGGATCCTGTCCCTTCTCGTCATGCTGATCTTTTATTTTGCAACCGACAATCCAAACTCCAACAAGAAAAAGAAGGAATAACCCATGAAGTCTTTTTCAAGTGTAGCCATGCAGCCTTCCCATCCAGACTGGGAAAAGGCTGTTTCCAGAGAAAACGAACTCTATGAACGGACGGATGATATTCGAAGTCCCTTCCTCCGGGACTATACGAGAGTCCTTCACTCTCTTGCCTACAGGCGGCTAAAGCACAAGACCCAGGTCTTTTACGGGGCCGCAGGGAGCGATCACATCTGTACCCGCATCGAGCATGTCTCCCATGTGGAATCTGTCAGCAATTCCATCGCCAGGACTCTTGGCCTCAACGAAGAACTGACCCGGGCCATCGCCATGGCCCATGACCTCGGCCATGCCCCCTTCGGTCATCGTGGGGAATCCATTCTTTCAAAGCTTTCCATGGAATACCTCGGGAAGCCCTTCTGGCATGAAGCAAACGGCGTCTACTTTGCCGACAACATCGAGTTGTTGGACGACCCTCAAAATAAGAAACGAAATCTGGACCTGACCTATGCAGTCCGGGACGGCATCATCTCCCACTGCGGAGAAGTGGATCAAAACAAGATCCGTCCCAGAGACATTTCCATTCCCTTAACGGAGATCAAACCCGGCGGAGCTCTCCAGGCGGCAACCTGGGAAGGCTGCGTTGTGAAGTTTGCCGACAAGATCGCATATCTCGGCCGGGATATCGAAGATGCCAAACGTCTTAAGTACTTTAGTGATGCTCAGTTAAGTACACTTCGGGAACTGGCGGGAAAATGTAACCGGGATGCGGTAAACACCACTGTCATCACCCACAGCATGATCATAGACATCTGCGAACACAGCAGCATCGAGGAGGGCCTTACCTTAAGCCCCCTGATGGAAGAAGTGCTGGCGGAGATCAAACTGTTCAATTACGAAAACATTTATAAGAACAAACGGCTCCGGTATTTCGATGCCTATGCGGAACTGGTCATCAATTCCCTCTTCCGGGAACTCTCCTCTTACTACGAGGGGCCGGACACCTTCCGAAAGCTGGAGGAAGATGACTTCCATCGTCGGAAGTTCATCGAAGAATTTGCCCGGTATCTGGCGGATTATTGTGATCTGCCTGAGAATGCCCCGGAGTGGGCCAAAGAAGATGCCGAGCATCTTCTCAACAAAAAGGTCTACGGCAGCCTGGAAACCAAAGAACTTTACCTGCAGGCCGTAGTCGACTACATCGCAGGTATGACCGACAACTACGCGGTGGATGCCTTCGGACAATTACTGATGTGTTAGCAAGGAGATACGATACAAAATGAGTTTACGGGATTTCTTATCCTTTCAGGACATTGTGATCCAATGTCACGACAATCCGGATGCGGATGCTCTGGCATCCGGCTATGCCCTTCACAGATACTTAACGCGAATGGGTAAAAACCCCCGCTTTGTTTACCGGGGCAAAAACAGGATCCAGAAGAGCAATCTTCTGATCATGAGGCAATGCCGGCACGTATCTTTCCATTTGTTGCTCGATGCGGGAAAGAACGTCAGTACTCCCCACAGCGTCGACGTGAAATGGTTCTCATCAG
>JAFUUM010000189.1 GCA_017477805.1 Lachnospiraceae bacterium | reverse complement strand
GGTGGTAACGGGAACGAAAAACGGCAGGAAGCTGATGATCCTGAAGGACAGTTTCGGCAATGCCATTCCAGGCTTTCTGTTCGGCTCCTTTGAGGAGATCCATGTCATCGACTCCCGGTATTTTACCTGGAATATCTGCGATTACATCGAGGACCACGGCATTACCGATATCCTCTTTGCAAACAACGCCTTTCATGCCGCTACACAGGCCACCATCAATTCCTATGAAAGATATCTGACACAGGGAAAGTAATTCTGAAATTGTGTGATAAATTGGTTGAACCTTCGCTGTAAAGTCTTATAATAAATATATATGCAGAGGAGGTTGTTGTATGAAAGTCAGGAAGATAGGTATCGCAAAAATACTGATACTCGTTGTGCTGGCACTGTTTCTGGTATCGGATGCAGTTCTTGGATTCTCATTGTACAACAGGACCCAGAAGCTCCTTCTGGAGCAGATCAAGGAAAACGCCATCAACGTGGTGCAGTGTATGGCTGCCTCCGTTGACGGAGAAGTGCTGGACACCATCCATGCAGGGGATGAGGAAACGGATGCTTATGCGCAGATCCATGAAGTCCTTTCCATTTACCTGGAAAACGGCGGCGTGGAATACACCTATACCGTAAGGCAGAAGGCCGACGGCAGCGTGGAGTATATCGTTGACTCCGATCCGGATGAACCGGCCATGCCCGGAGATGATTTCGGAGAATCCGATACCACAGAGATCATCGAAGCATTAAAAGGCCAGACCGTGGTTACAAAAGAGCCTTATACTGATGAATGGGGAACTCACCTTAGTGCTTACACGCCCATTTACGTGGGAAGAGATGTGGTAGCCCTTGCGGTTGTGGATATCAATATTGAAACCGTGACCACCCAGTCCAGACGTATCGCAACGTTGGTTGTGGCGATCTGTGCTGTTCTTCTGGTTGCGGGAACCGTGATCCTGTTGTTCTTCGGCAGATATCTGACTAGGGGGTTTGAGCGTTTAAACAGCAAGGTGGAAGACCTGGTTAAGGGCGACGGAGATCTGACAAAAGAGATCAAGGAAAACGGCGGCGACGAATTTGAAGTCATTGCAGGCAACATCAATCAGTTGTTGTCCTTTATCCGCGGTATCCTCTTAAAGGTGTCCGAGGAGTCCGATGAGCTTAAGGAAGTATCCGGCAGGATCGCAGGCGGTCTTGAGACTACCATGCAGGATTCCGAGAACATTGCCGGCAGTATGACGGATGGCAGTGCTACCCTTCAGGAAACAGCTGCATCCATGAACCGGATCAATGAGCTCATGGGTAATATCACGGCTTCTTTTGAGGAGATCGTAAAAGAGATCGAAGAAGGCAAGATCTTTGCAGGAAACATCAAAAAGAGCGCCTTGGAGACCGGTACGAAGGCCGCGAATGAAAAAGAAAGTGCCCGAAAGAGGGTAGATGAGATGGCAGCCTCTGTGGAAGAAAAGATCCAGCAATCCCAGGCTGTGGAACAGATCAATCAGATGACCCAGAAGATCATCAGCATTGCCAGCCAGACAAACCTGCTTGCATTAAATGCCAGCATTGAGGCAGCCAGAGCCGGAGAAGCCGGAAGAGGATTTGCGGTTGTTGCAACGGAGATCGGTGATCTTGCAAGTGATTCTCAGAAAGCGGCAGCGGAGATCCAGGGCGTGTCCGCAGAAGTGATCCGTGCGGTGAATGCTCTTGCGGAAGAAGCTAAGTCCCTGATGACCTTTGTAGAAGACACCACCATGGCAGGCTACAACAATCTGGTACAGATCAGTGAAGACTACCGTGGCAGTGCAGAAAACGTAGATGATATGATGGGACGGTTTGCGGATGCCAGCGGCCAGATCCGCGGTGATATCGACCGCATCCGGAATTCCACCGAAAGCGTTAACTCCGCAGTGGAAGAAGTTGCCCGCAGTGTATCTCAGGTGGCGGAAGAGTCCGTACAGATCTCTGAACGCCTGAAAGAGTTAGATACCGAGGCAGAGGGCAGCAACCGCATCGCCGGAAGCCTGAACGTCGAAGTAAACAAATTCAAACTGGTCTAATGCCAGATCACCGGAAGGGTGGGTTTTTCCTCTGTTTTCAAGAGCTCCGGATACTCACTGACGGGAACAAAATGTCTGTCCTCTGCGGTGAGATCCCGCATGCATACAGGGATCCCCTCCCGATTTAAAAAAGCATTTTTGAACTCCCGGATGGAGGTGATGGGGTGGTCGAACATCATACCCCCCAGGGCCTTCGGGTTAAAATAGTGGATGTCGGATCCGGCTGACATGCGGAAATCCCGCTCGGCCGCATACTCAAAAGCGAGAGCGTTCTGATAATCCGGATTGGCGGCATTGTAAACCTCAGCACCGTCGCAGACATCGGGAGTCAAATGGATGGCGGATAGATAGTCCCGCTCCCTGTAAGGGTGCGCCTGGATCATGATCCCGCCTCCCTCATGAACGGTAGCATACACTTCGGCTCTTGTTTGATCCATGATATGTGGGTTGGACAGGAGCCATTTTTTGTCCACGCCGTAGAGCAGAAATTCATCGCCGTCGAAATTATATTCAATGCCGAACATCACCGTAAAATCCGTTCCGGCCGCGGCAGCGTAGGCGTGCGCGAAACCGCTGCAGTATTGTTCCACACGGTCTTCCCAGGGCAGGTCCTTGGGAACACGGCTGTTGCCGTTGAAAAAATGATCCGTCACAATGATGCCGGCGTAACCTAAATCCTGCATATACGTGATATAATCTTTACCGGGAACCTTGCCACAGGCACTGGCTTCCACGGTATGTAAATGTGTTTCGTAGACGTAGTTCATGATTTCTCCGATCTGTCGGACCGGAAAGGTCCGTACAGTGAGACAGTATAACACAAAGAGGCGAGCGAGGGGAGAAGAGATGGAACATTACAAGTTTTTTCAAAATACGGAATGTGAGTATTTTCCCTGTCATCAGACAGCGCATCCCGAGGATTTCAACTGTCTGTTTTGTTATTGCCCGCTCTACTGTCTCGGGAAAGAGTGCGGAGGTAATTTCACGTACCTGGAGAGCGGCATCAAGTCCTGCATGGACTGCATGAAACCGCATCGCAGGGAAAACTATGATATGATCATAAAGCAGCTTTCCGAGCATATGAAACAAGATAAAAAATGAGGAATAAAGGAGTAACAGACCTTTGCGTTTGATCGGAGGATTTTTTAAGAAATATTGGTATATCGCCATCCTGGGCGCAGCCTTCATGATGGGAGAGGTTTTCATGGACCTGTTCCAGCCGCGGCTCATGGCGAAGATCGTTGACCGGGGTATTCTCGGCCTTGGAAACAACGGGGTATCTGATCCCGGTTACGTTTTGAAAACCGGTATCGTCATGATCCTGACGGTACTTCTCGGAGGCTGCTGCGGCATGTCCTCCGGCGTCTGCGCCAACATCTCCGGACAGCGCTACGGTAACGGCATCCGGAAAAAATGTTATGAGAACATCATGCATTTTTCCTTTCAGCAGACGGATGCATTTTCCACAGGATCCCTGCTCACACGGATCACAACGGATGTGAACCAGCTGCAGCAGATGTGCATGCAGCTGATCCGGGGTGCTGTAAGATGTACCATGCTTTTCCTGGGCGGTTCCGTGGCTCTTTTGACACTGGATCTTTCTTTTGGTGTCATTGCCGCCATTGCCATGCCCTTTATCCTCATCGATATCGTATTTGTTTTGATGAGATCCAATCCCCTCTTTATCCTGCTGCAGAATAAACTGGACCGCTTGAACGGCATCATGCAGGAGGATGTGGGCGGTATCCGCGTGGTAAAGGCTTTTGTCCAGGAAAAGG
>JAFUUM010000188.1 GCA_017477805.1 Lachnospiraceae bacterium | reverse complement strand
CTTCTTCATACAAACGGCAGCGGCCTTATGCGGCCCCGGGGGAGCATGAAGCACTTTGTACCCGCGGGACAGTCCACCCAGATGATCATTGGTGCCACACCTGAATCGGATCTACAGATCCTTTCGGTAACGGAGAGCCTGTATCAGAAATTCGAACTAAAGAGGGTATTCTACTCTTCCTTTATTAATGTGAATCAGGATCCTGATATGCCGGAATGGCAGGGACGGACTCTGTTA
The DNA here is from genome assembly GCA_017477805.1 of Lachnospiraceae bacterium. Classification (GTDB taxonomy): domain Bacteria; phylum Bacillota; class Clostridia; order Lachnospirales; family Lachnospiraceae; genus SIG336. The sequence goes on along the minus strand of JAFUUM010000188.1, from coordinate 18,632 downwards.
GATCGGGAGCACAGGCTGTATCAGGCAGATTTCCTCCTTCGGTTTTATCATTTTCAGGTGGATGAACTCTTAACGCCGGACCGCCCCAATTTCAACATGTTGGTGGATCCCAAGTGTGATTATGCTCTGCGGCATCTGGAACTGTTTCCGGTGGAGATCAACCGGGCAAGCTACGACATGCTCTTAAAGGTGCCGGGGATCGGAGTCAAGAGCGCACTCCGTATTTTGAAGGCAAGGCAGACCTGCGTTCTTGATTTTGCCGATCTAAAAAAGATCGGTGTGGTGATGAAGCGGGCGGTGTATTTTATTACCTGTCGCGGGCGCATGCTGTATCCCATCCGCATGACGGAGGACAACCTGACATCCTATCTCATCGATGATGACAAGAGAAAGGCCCTGCAGGGAGACCGCATTGAGTATAAGCAGCTATCGTTGTTTGATCTTAGCAACGACTTTCGAAAGGCGGCGGCAATATGATCCGTATCTATTTATGCGAGGATTCCCTGCCCGGAATACTGACAGCGGTGTCAACTGCCTATGAAGAGAGGCGTGGACATGCCAATAACAAAATACAGGTGCGGGAAGAGGGATTGACTGCAGAACTGTTTTCGGAGTATCAGGATGTGGAAACGGACCCGGAGAAGGCAGAGAAAGTTTACCGGGCCATCTATGAGAAGATCGGGGCGGATGCCCTTGGCATGGTGGAGAGTGTGGCTCTGTCCCATGAAGAGGGAAAAGGGGAGCTGATCTATCGTTTTCTGATCCTGGGCTTTGCCAATGGACCGGCGGTGACGGCCTATGTAAAAGATCTCAATGTTTATCAAATGTTGAAGGTGAATCGACGGATCTCAAATGAAAGCCATCACTGGGTGGAGTTTTTGCGGTTTCAGGTGTACGACCGGTTGTTGCCGGAGAGAAAGAGTAACGACCTGCTTCCTGTACTTCTGGGCGGGGATCAAAGTAACGAGATCCTCATCGCCAGGATCGGTCCCAAGGAAAAGGTCCTTCCCAGGGTGATGCCCCACTTTGCGGACCGTTTTCACGGAGCAACCTTTCTGATCTATGATGAGACTCATGATATGCTGGGGATCTACAGACCGGGACTCCAATGGGTCCTGTATGAACAGATCAGTGGCGTTTTTCCTGAGATTCCGGAATTGTTTTCAAGGAAAAATGAGACGGAACGTCAGATGGAAGATCTTTGGAAAGTCTTTTTCGAAGCCACAGACATCAAGGAAAGGGAAAACCTGAAAGTTCAGAGAAACCTTCTTCCTTTGTGGCATCGAAAGTACATGACAGAATTCAATTAATGATCTTTAAATAAAGCCCATACTCCGTAGGATAAAGAGCCAAAGGGTTAGGGTCACGGAGGAGATCAGTGTTGTGGCAACAACGATGGAAGCGGTAAGTTCCGCGTCGTTTCCCATATTCCGGGCCATGATGTAACAGCTGATGGTGGTGGGAGAGCCGGTCATCACAAGGACAGCCACCAGTTCGCTGCCACGAAAACCAAAGAGGATGGCAGCAGGCAGAAATACAGCCGGCAAAATACATAATTTGATGGCACTGGCCAGGACCGTAGGACGGATCTTGGTCAGTGCTTTTTTTCCTTCAAAAGCGGCACCGATGGACAAAAGGGCCATGGGAGTGGCGGTCTTTCCTACGGTGGAAACAGCGGAAGTAAGGATCACGGGCAGGGTGATGTGGAGCAGGGCAAAGGGTACGCCCGCAAGGATCCCGAGGATGATGGGATTGGTGATGATCCCCAAAAGTGTCTTTTTCAGAAGACCTTTGGAGGATGTGTTTTCCCTGCTGTGGACCGTCAGGATGATCACGGAAAAGATGTTGAACAGGGGAACGGAGCACATGATCATAAAAGGGGCATAGCCGGAATTTCCATAGATGTTATTGACAAAAGCAATACCCAAAATGGCAGCGCTTCCCCGGGCGGAAGCCTGAGCAAAGGCGCCGATGATGTCTTTATCCCTACAGAAAAGAACGGTGAGCCCCCAAACGGATAGGAACATGACACAGGTCCCCAGGGCGCAGAATAACGCAAAGGAGGGATCGAAGTCCGTCCGAAGATCCATGGTGGAAATGTCCTGGAAGAGCATAAAGGGCAGGGCAATGCGGAAGACGTATTTGTCCACGGCACCGCAGATGGAACGGGGGAAAAGCCCGATGCGCTGCAGCACGCCTCCGAGGAGGATAACGAGAAATACGGGTATGGTGGCATTTAAGCTGAAAAGAAAGTGTTCCATGAGTTTATACTTTTTTAATTTGATTCCAAAAAAATGTACGGCTACAATAAAATCGTTCGATGTCGAACTGTTCGAGAGTGAACCGTTCGAGATCAAACCATAAACCTGGGCACAGACCGCGGGAAGGCGGAAGCGCCCATGTCAGCAGTGTATCACAAAGAGGAGCGAATATGGAGAAAAACACAGCAAATACTACGATCCTGTTTTCCCTTCATGCTCTGGAACATCTATCAAGAAAGTATATGGAGAGACGGATGCGGGAGGCCACCGGTGAGGATCTTCCCAATAACAGCGGCTTTATCATGCACTATCTTGAATACCATGAAGCTGAGGGACCCGTGTACCAAAAGGATCTGGAGAAGGCATTTCATTTATCCAAGTCCACCATTACGGGACTGGTACAGGGCCTGGAGCAGGCAGGATATGTATCCAGAGAGTCCGTGAAGGAAGATGCCCGTCTAAAACGGGTGGTGCTTACGGAGAAAGGACGAAAACACAACAATCTGGTAAAAAAACTTCTGCAGGAGATGGATGAGCAGATGAGCGAGACCCTGACGGCAGAAGAAAAAGAGATCTTCATAAAGAGCTGTGAGAAAATGAGAAACAGGATCTGTATGGAGTCGACGAAGGAGGATAAACAGCTATGTTAAAGACACTGAGCAGTCAGATCGGCCAGTATAAAAAAGCCACGATCCTGACGCCCTTATTTGCCATGCTGGAAGTGATCGTGGATGTGCTGGTGCCCCTGGCCATCGATCACCTCATTGAGGATGGTATCAACGCCGGAAACGTCCAGGCGGTCTATAAATACGGAGGGTACATGGTCCTGCTTGCAGGGCTCGGCCTGTTGTTCGGTATCCTTGCGGGTAAATATGCTTCCGAAGCATCCGCCGGTTTTGCCTGCAATGTCAGGGATACCATGTTTACCAATATCCAGAAGTTCTCCTTTGAGAATATCGATAAATACAGTACTGCCGGTCTTGTTACCAGACTGACCACGGATGTGACGAATCTGCAGAATGCATTCCAGATGATCATCCGTATTGCTGTTCGCGCTCCGTTGATGCTGATCTTTTCCATGATCATGGCAGTGAGCCTCTCCAGAGACTTAAGTAAGATCTTTCTGGTGGCCATCGCTTTCCTGATCCTCAGTGCGGTGATCATCATCTCCAATGCAACAAAGATCTTTACCCGGGTATTTGAAAAGTACGATGCCCTGAACAACAGCGTGCAGGAGAACGTTACCGCCATCCGCGTGGTAAAGGCTTTTGTCCGGGAAGATTACGAGGATTCCAAGTTCAAAAAGGCTGCGAAAGAAGTTTATCTCATGTTCGTGAAGGCTGAGTCCATCGTGGCCAATAACCAGCCCATCATGATGACTGCCATCTACGGCTGTATGATCGCGCTTTCCTGGTTCGGTGCAAAACTGGTTGTGGGCGAGAGCATCACCACCGGTGACCTGACAGCCCTCTTTTCCTATGTCATGGGTATTCTCATGAGCCTGATGCTCCTGAGCATGATCTTTGTTATGCTGACCATGTCTTCCGCCAGTGCAAAACGTATCTGTGAAGTCATTGGAGAGGAGACCTCCATCAAGAACCCTGTTGATCCCGTTATGGAAGTAAAGGATGGTTCCGTGGAGTTTGATCATGTAGAATTTGCTTATCGTTCCGGTACCGGCAAATCCGTGCTCAGGGATGTGAGCTTTTCCGTAAGATCCGGTGAGACCATCGGTATCATCGGCGGCACGGGTTCTGCCAAGACCTCTCTTGTGAACCTCATCAGCCGTCTGTACGACGTTAAGAGCGGTACCGTTAAAGTCGGTGGTGTGGATGTCAGAGATTACGACCTGGAAGTCCTTCGAAATAAGGTTTCCGTGGTGCTCCAGAAAAATGAGCTCTTTACAGGATCCATCCTTGATAATCTCCGCTGGGGTAAGGAAGATGCAACGGAAGAGGAGTGTATCCGGGCCTGCAAACTGGCCTGCGCCCACGACTTCATCATGAACTTCCCCGAGGGGTATGAAACGAAGATCGAGCAGGGCGGTACCAACGTATCCGGCGGTCAGAAGCAGAGACTTTGTATTGCCAGAGCGTTGTTAAAAGATCCCAAGATCCTGATCCTGGATGATTCCACATCCACAGTGGATACCGCAACGGATGCAAAGATCCGGAAAGCATTCCGGGAGGAGATCCCCGGCGTTACCAAGTTCATCATCGCCCAAAGGATCAGCTCCGTACAGGATGCGGACCGGATCATGGTGCTGGATGACGGTGTGATCACCGGCTTTGATACCCATGAGAACCTGCTGAAGACCAACGAGATCTACCAGGAAGTATATGAGAGCCAGACCCGTGGCGGCGGTGACTTTGATGAGAAAGGAGGCGAGGCATAATGGCACACGGGAATATGAAAAAGGGCATGGGGCCCAAAGTGGAAAATCCCGGAGTACTGGTCCGGAGATTGTTTGCCAGACTCTTTAAAAAGCATGGCTTCGCCATGATCATCGTTGTGATCGCCATAGTCGTTCAGGCTATCGCTACCGTTCGCGGAATGCTGTTTTTGCAATCCCTGATCGATAACCATATCGCGCCCTTAAAAGGTGTCGCAAACCCTGACTTCACTCCCCTTGCACAGGAATTGTTCAAGGTGGGCTGCCTGTATGCTGTGGGTATTTTGTGCTCGCTCCTTCATAACCAGATCATGGTACGCATCACCCAGGGTACCATGTATGATATTCGTTTAGAGCTCTTCCATCATATGGAATCCCTGCCCATCAAGTACTTTGATACCCACGCTCACGGCGACATCATGTCCGTATACACCAATGACGTGGATACCCTGCGGCAGATGATCGGCATGAGCATCCCCCAAGCTATCTCTTCCCTGGTCACCATTGTCAGCGTACTGACCAGTATGATCCTTATGAGTGCACCTCTTACGGTGATGGCTCTGGTGTTTGTTGCCTGTATGATGATGGTGACGAAAAAACTGGCGGGTCTTTCCGGCCGGTATTTCGTGGAACAGCAGAAAAACCTGGGATCCTTAAACGGATACATCGAAGAGATGATGAACGGCCAGAAGGTTGTTAAGGTCTTCTGTCATGAAGAGCAGACACTGGAAGAATTCCGGAAGAGAAACGAAGAGCTGCGCCACAGCGCAGAGAGAGCCAATACCTTTGCCAATATCCTGATGCCCGTGAACGCGCAGCTGGGTAACCTGGCTTACGTGTTCTGCGCCATCATCGGTGCTCTCCTTGCCATCAACGGTTTCGGAAGCCTGACTCTTGGTATGCTGGTTGCTTTCCTTTCCTTAGAGAAGAGTTTTACCATGCCCATCGCACAGATCTCCCAGCAGCTGAACTCCATCGTTATGGCTCTGGCGGGTGCAGACCGTATCTTCAAGCTCATCGATGAAAAGCCTGAAGTGGATGACGGCTACGTTATGCTGGTGAATGCAAAAGAAGACGAAAACGGCAACATCACCGAGACCACAGAGCGTACCGGACTCTGGGCCTGGAAGCATTATCATAAGGCGGATGACACCACAACCTACACCAAGCTTCAGGGCGGCCTGGAGATGAACGGCGTGGACTTTGGCTACACCGATGACAAGATGGTGCTCCACGATGTGAAGCTCTTTGCAAAACCCGGTCAGAAGATCGCCTTTGTGGGATCCACCGGTGCCGGCAAGACGACGATCACAAATCTGATCAACCGTTTCTACGATATTCAGGACGGTAAGATCCGGTACGATGCCATCAACGTCAATAAGATCAAGAAAGCGGATCTTCGCAGATCCCTCGGTATGGTATTACAGGATACCCACCTCTTTACCGGAACGGTGATGGAGAATATCCGGTACGGCCGCCTGGATGCCACGGACGAAGAGTGCATCGCCGCAGCAAAGCTGGCCAATGCCGACTCCCTGATCCAGAGACTGCCCCAGGGCTATGACACCATGCTGACGGGAGACGGTGCAAACCTGTCCCAGGGACAGAGACAGCTCCTTGCCATCGCAAGAGCAGCTGTGGCGGATCCTCCGGCACTGATCCTGGATGAGGCAACATCCTCCATTGATACCCGTACGGAAATGCTGGTCCAGAAGGGCATGGACGAACTGATGAAGGGCAGGACAACCTTTGTCATCGCTCACAGATTATCCACGGTCCGTAACAGTGATGCCATCATGGTCCTTGAGCAGGGCCGCATCATCGAACGGGGCAATCACGAAGAACTCATTGCCCAGAAGGGTAAGTATTACCAGCTCTATACCGGAAAGCTGGCAGAAGCATAAAAGGAACAAAAAAGACCTCTCGATCTGTATTCGAGAGGTCTTTGGATTCATTTCTTCTTTTTTCCGCCAAAGCCGAAGAGGCCTTTTCGTTTGTACTGTTCTTCTTCCGCTTCGTCCTGAAAACGCATCTTTCCCTTTTCACCCGTAAGGTCCGTGCCGACATAATAGCCTTTGGTCCCGGGTTTGACGCGGGGCTTGCTGGCAAGTTTGTTCCAGGTGTCTCCCTGAAGCTTATTTCGGGAGTTGCTGGTGGGTTCGAGGCTTCCGTCCTGGACAAGGGCGATCACACGCATCATGGGAACGCCGGTGGCATCACTGATCTGCTTCGGAGAGCAGGAGCCATGCTCCTGAAGATACTTGTAGATCTTTCCGAAATCATCGTATTCGATGTTATCACATCTGCTGCATTTGTATTTGCCGCGTCCCGCAAACATCACGTAGGCGCCGCATTTGGTACAAATGGTGGGCTTTCCGCCAATATTTCCGTTGTTTCCCGATGAAGTAGCCATATGTTTTCCCCTTTATAAAAGCCACGAACGCGATCAGAAGGTCTTGGTCGCGGAGCTGGAACAATCGGTGCAGTTTAAGGAATTATGATCATTTACCACCAGTACGATATTGATGGCATCCGCTGTATTTAAGAGGGCAAAATCAATGCCGTCCGCCATGTTGGAATAGGTTGTCTGTTCCGCATCCTGAAAGAACAGGACATCGGCTTCATATTTTCTGCCGTCTGACGTATTTAATTCCATCTTATAGGAAGTTCCGAAGGACACATCCTGGAGAGTGAAGGTGGAAAGATCGGAAGAAACCTGTCCGATGACGGGCTCCGAACCTTCCATTTTTCCGGTAAGGCTGATGGAAGAGACCGATACGGGATTGCCGGATGCGGTCCGCAGCTGCCCCGTTACCTTGATGGTACGCTGCATACTGTCATATACGCTGATGTGATCGAGCTTCGGTAAAAGTACCGACTGAAACACCATAAAAAGGACGATGCCCATGACCACAGCGATGACGATCGCCAGCGGAAGGGCGAACATACTGTAATTTTTCTTGTTCTGTTTACTCATGACGCAAGTATACTACTCTTATAAGGTTTATTCAAATCCGAGGAATTTGATGAAAGCAGCAGTCTCTTCAGGGTGGGGGGCATTGACGCACACGCAGAGGACCATGGGTTCGTCGGCTTTCTTACCATAAATATCATAGGAAGCAAGTACCGCGTTATCCACCCCAAGGTCAAGTCCGCAGCCACCGGGGAGGATCTCATTCTCGTGGGCAGTAACAAACTCTTCACCCATCAGATCTTTCAAAGGAAGGAAACGGTCCGTGATCTTCCGATCGCTGTTATAGATATCATCCACAGTGGATTCGTATTCCGCGGTATCCGCAAAGACTGCGGCAGCGTCCTCCGATACGGAGGTCCCGCAGTAGAAATCGTAAAGGAAGCGGGGCATGATCTCCACATCCAGTTCCCCGGCAGCCATACGCACGGACTCCATCATACCGGAGTCGTAACTAAGGGCGCCGTTTTGCGTGTAATATGCGGTATCGATCACGAGATCATCTTTGGAGCCCTCCGGGAGCATCAGAGCTTTCAGGTCAGCTTCCAGCCGGGAAGTACCGTTGGATTCCGCAGAGATGTTCTCCATAGCGACGACATCGATAAAAATGGCCTGAAAGACATTTTGCTTTCCCGCATTCTTTACGGAAGTGGAAATGATGGCGATCACCACAGCGATGGCAGCAATGGCGATGGGAACCCATTTGTAATAATCCACCAGGTACTGGATCTTTCCGGCCCGGTCTAAAGAAGAAAAGACCTGACGGTCCATTTTTACCTGCTCTTTGGTGGAAAAGCTTTCCCGATGCCGGAGCTTGTCTTCCAGGCTTTCTGTTTCTACATTACTATTCTGTCCGGATCCCTCATTTTGGAGATCCTTTTTCATATCTTCTTCGGTAAGTTTCAAAATAACCCTTCTTTCTTTTGGAAAAAATGATATAAATAGGTGTTATTGGTCATCATAGCATATCAAAAATTTTCCGTCACCAAAAAGGGCCGGTTTTGAAACCGGTTTCTTCAGATATTTGCAGTGGTTGCCCAATTATTGCTTACATCCACTTACAAGTCTAAACAGAATATTAAATAATCGTTATGTTTCAATACTTCTGTTGACAAAGGGCATATGCGAGGTTATATTTAGCAGTGCAATTTTTATTGGTAGTACCAATGGGCGGTGGGTGGATTTCTATTTTGTTTGGAGGTGTCATTATGACAACAAGAGAAAACCCTATTGTTAAGATCAATTTAGGAACAGAAGAAAAGGTAAGAGATTTCTGCAGAACCGTATCCCGTTTTGAAGGTCACTTCGATCTGATCAGCGGAAACTACATGGTGGATGCAAAATCCCTGCTTGGTATTTTTTCATTGAATTATAAGGAAGATGTGAACCTTCGCATCATCGATGCTATCGACAACATGGAAGAAGTTCTGTCTGCACTGAGACCTTACATGGCTTCCGGTAAAGTCGCAGCTTCCGTATAAGAATAGAACAATAATCAGCCGGGGGACAAAATGAAAGACGAGAAAAGAAATTATCAAGAAGTAGTAAATTACATAAAGGAAGGTCTTCGACTGGGGATCTTCCAGACCGGCGGCAAATTGCCTACGGAAAGAGAGATGGCTGCGGAACTCAATATGAGCCGCAACTCCGTTCGTGAAGTCCTGGGTACGCTGGATAATATGGGGATCCTCGAGTGCCGTCAGGGTTCCGGTAACTATCTGAAGGGTAACCTGAGCAAAGGTCTTGCAGAGGTGATCTCCGTACATATCATGATGGAGACCTTATCTCTCAGCAAGATCCTGCAGACCATGCGCGGACTGGAACTGGAGTCCTTTAACACCATCATCGCGACCCATAAACAGGATCCCGTGGTGATCTCCGATATGAAGGAACTGTGTGCAGTGATCGCACAGGACAACGAGCACAGCTATGAGGCAGACTGGGCTTTCCATTCTACCTTTATCAACATGATCGACAACCCTCTCTTTGACTGCATCGTTACCGCATTCAAGGAGGCCGTAGGCGAGCGCCTTTACAATGCGCTGGATCCCGAGCGCCGGAAAGTGCTGAATCAGTGTAATCTCAAGCTTCTGGAAGCTCTTGAGAAAGAGGACAGAGAAGAGGGTATCCGTACCATCATCACCCATTTCCATATCCTGGAAGAGGCAGCTGTGGGACTGCAGCACATGAAGTATGATCCCGAGCTCCTTCGCCGTTTTGTTTCCTAGTTTTTTTACCGGAAATAATTACTTAAAAATTTTAATTAATTAAACTGCATACCTTGTAAATTCGCATTCGGAATCCTATAATAAAGGAACGGAGCATAAGAAATCTTCTGTGCTCACGCGATGTTTCAAGGCCTAAGAAAATCAAGTCAGGCTGCAATATCACATAGCGGTGGTATAGTTGCCTGACTATTTTTTTACGCATCGGAAAGGAGAAGGTATGTTAGATGTTTTGATCATTGGCGCGGGAGTGACGGGCTGTGCCATCGCCAGGGAGCTTTCCCGTACCAACAGAAAGGTCATGGTGGTCGAGCGTTGCAGCGACGTTTGCGAGGGAACCAGTAAGGCAAACAGCAGTATCGTTCACAGCGGCTACGACGCAAAACCCGGCACCATGAAAGCGAAAATGAATTTACGGGGAAACGCGCTGATGGAACAGCTGTCCAAAGATCTGGACTTCCCGTATAAAAAGAACGGTTCCCTGATCCTGTGCTTCGATGAAGCCGACAGGGGAAAACTGGAAGAACTGCTGGAGCGAGGCCAAAAGAATGGGGTGGAAGGCCTCCGGATCGTGGAAAAAGAGGAGCTACATGAAATGGAGCCTGCGGTGTCCGATACCGTGGTTGCGGCTTTGTACGCACCCACCGGCGGCATCGTTTGTCCCTTTAATCTCACCATTGCCCTTGCGGAAAATGCAGCGGATAACGGTGTGATCTTTAAACTGAATACGGAGATAAAGACCATCGAAAAGAAACAGGACGGCGGTTACGTGGTCAAAGGTGACGGCTTTGAAGAAGAAGCAGCCATTGTTGTCAATGCAGCCGGTGTGTATGCGGATAAGTTCCACAACATGGTCAGCGCGGAGCCCATGAAGATCGTTGCCAGAAAAGGTGAGTACTGCCTGATGGATAAGACCGTTGGATCCCTTGTTTCCCGTACACTGTTCCAGCTGCCTACGAAGATGGGTAAAGGTATCCTTGTAACACCCACTGTCCACGGAAATCTGCTGACAGGTCCTACGGCTGATGATGTGGAAGATAAGGAATCTGTAAATACAACTCAGGAAGGCCTGGATCAGGTGCTTGCAAAGGCGGGGCTCAGCGTACAGAACGTTCCCTCCAGACAGATCATCACCTCCTTCTCCGGCCTTCGGGCTCACTCTTTATCCGATGACTTTATCATCGGCGAAGCAGCGGATGCTCCCGGATTTATCGATGCCGCAGGAATTGAATCTCCCGGTCTCACCAGCGCCCCTGCCATCGGCGAGTACGTTGCGGAGCTGATCCAGAAGATCAGCCCAGCAGAGAAAAAGAGCAATTTCATCGCAACAAGAAAAGGCATCCCCAGCATGGCTCTTGCAGATGAAGAGACCAGAAAGAAACTGATCGCAGAGGACGAGACCTTTGCTCATGTGATCTGCAGATGCGAACTTGTTACAGAAGGCGAGATCCTTTCCGCCATTCACAGAACTCTCGGCGCCACCACGTTAGACGGTGTAAAACGTCGGACAAGAGCCGGTATGGGCAGATGCCAGGCAGGCTTCTGTTCTCCCAAGACCGTGGACATCCTGGCGAGGGAGTTACATTTAGACGAAAGTGAAATCACAAAGTGCGGAGGCGGCTCCAGATTTCTTGTGGGAAAGGATAAGGAAAATGTCTGATAGAAAATGTGATCTTGTGATCATCGGCGGCGGCCCTGCGGGACTGGCTGCGGCATCCGCAGCTAGAGAAGCCGGTGTAAAAGATATCTGTATTCTCGAAAGAGATAAAAAACTGGGAGGCATCTTAAACCAGTGTATCCACAACGGTTTCGGCCTCCATACCTTCAAAGAGGAGCTGACGGGTCCCGAATACGCTGCCCGTTTCATCAAAAAAGTAAAAGAGCAGGACATTCCCTATATGCTGGATACCATGGTGGTGGACTTATCCGCTGACCCTGCCAGCGGCGAAAAACTGGTGATGGCCATGAATAAGGAAGAGGGTATCTTTACCCTTCGTGCAGGGGCTGTCATCCTCGCCATGGGCTGCAGAGAACGCTCCAGAGGTGCCCTGAACATCCCCGGCTACAGACCTGCCGGCATCTATTCCGCAGGTACCGCCCAGCACTATGTCAACATCGAAGGACGTATGCCCGGTAAGGAAGTTGTGATCTTAGGTTCCGGTGATATCGGCCTCATCATGGCAAGACGTATGACCTTAGAGGGCGCCAAAGTCAAGGTTGTGGCAGAACTCATGCCTTACTCCGGCGGTTTGAAGAGAAATATCGTACAGTGCCTGAACGATTTTGATATCCCCTTAAAGCTCAGCCATACCGTTGTAGACATCAAGGGTAAAGAAAGAGTAGAGGGAGTTACTATTGCCGAGGTCGGACCCGACAGAAAGCCCATCCCCGGAACCGAGGAATTCTACAGCTGCGATACATTGCTGTTATCCTGTGGTCTGTTGCCCGAGAACGAGCTGTCCAGACAGCTGGGTGTTGATCTCAGCCCCGTTACCGGCGGTCCCGTTGTGGATGAGAGCTTAGAGACCAACATCCCCGGTGTTTTTGCCTGCGGTAATGTACTTCATGTGCATGACCTGGTGGACTATGTTTCCGGAGAAGCTGCCGTGGCCGGCGAAAATGCCGCTACCTATCTGAAGGAGCGTGCCGGTAAGGCCGAAGCTGCCAAGAAAGAGGCAGACATCCGTATCGTCACCAAGAACGGTGTGCGTTACAGCGTACCTTCCACCATCCATATGGAGCAGATGGCAGATAAGCTGACAGTCCGTTTCCGTGTGGGAGACGTGTACAAAGACAAGGTTCTGTGCGTTTACCTGGGAGAAGATCAGGTTTCCCGCACCGCGAAGCGTGTGATGGCGCCCGGTGAGATGGAACAGGTCATCCTGTTAAAGAGCAAACTGTTAGAGATCGCCGGCGGAAGCATCGACGAGAAACACAACACACTCACCATCACGATCGAAGAGAAATAAGGGAGGGATGAGCATGAGTGAAGTAAAAGAACTGACCTGTATCTGCTGCCCCATCGGCTGCAGCATCACAGTGGAAATGGACGGAAAAGAAGTAAAGAGCGTAAGCGGCAATAACTGCCCCAGAGGCGATGCCTACGCACGAAAGGAGCTTACCGCTCCCAGCCGTATCGTTACCAGTACCGTTAAGGTAACAGGCGGCGACAGACCGGTGGTGTCCGTAAAGACGGCATCAGATGTTCCTAAGGAAAAGATCATGGATGTGATCCGTGAGATCAGCAAGGTGGAACTGCAGGCGCCCGTACACATTGGGGATGTGGTGGTGTCGCACGTTGCAGGCACCGATGCGGACATTGTGGCAACAGCCGAAAACGAGAAGGTTTAAATCCAAAAGAAAGCATTTAGGAGGTTACGTTTCTGATGGGGAACGAGTATATTATGGCTCTGGATCAGGGTACCACCAGTTCCAGATGCATTCTGTTTGACCATGACGGCAAGATCTGCTCCATGGCCCAGAAAGAGTTCGAACAGTATTATCCGCAGCCCGGCTGGGTAGAGCATAACCCCAGAGAGATCTGGTCTTCCCAGCTTGCGGTTGCCATGGAAGCCATGGCGGTGGTAGGAGCCAAAGAGGACCAGATCAAGGCCATCGGCATCACCAACCAGCGTGAAACCACCATTGTGTGGGACAAAGAGACGGGAGATCCCGTATATCCTGCCATTGTCTGGCAGTGCCGCAGGACCGCGGAGATGATCGACAACGTCGTAAAAAAACCTTACGGTGACGGCAGCAGGACCTGGGGAGAGGTGATCCGGGAAAAGACGGGACTTGTGCCCGATGCATACTTTAGCGCATCCAAGATCGCGTGGATCCTGGAAAACGTGGATGGAGCAAAGGAAAGAGCCGAAAAGGGAGAACTTCTTTTCGGAACCGTGGATACCTGGCTGATCTGGAACCTGACCAAGGGTGCTGTCCATGTAACGGACTATACCAATGCCAGCCGTACCATGCTCTATGACATCCACAAACTGGCCTGGGACAAGGAGATCCTTGACCTCTTCGGGATCCCCGAAGCACTCCTTCCGGAAGTAAAGCCCTCCAGTGCTCTTTACGGCTACACAGACAGCGGAGTCATCGGCGGAAAGATCCCCATTTCCGGGGCGGCCGGCGACCAGCAGGCAGCGCTGTTCGGACAGTGCTGTTTTGATAAGGGTGATGTAAAGAACACCTATGGCACCGGAAGCTTTATCCTGATGAATACCGGCCACGAGGCCATTGCCTCCAAACACGGACTTCTTACCACCATTGCCGCCAGCTGTGGGGACAATGTGGAATATGCTCTTGAGGGAAGCGTGTTCGTTGCGGGAGCTTCCATTCAGTGGCTCCGTGACTCCATGAGAATGGTAAAGAGTGCGGCTCAGTCCGAAGAATATGCGGACGAAGTCCGTGATACCGCAGGGGTCTATATCGTACCGGCCTTTACCGGTCTGGGAGCACCCTACTGGAATCAGTACGCCCGGGGAACCGTGGTGGGCATTACCAGAGGATGCAAAAAAGAGCATTTTATCCGTGCTACCTTAGAGTCCATCGCATACCAGTCCGCAGATGTGTTTGCGGCCATGGAGGAAGATGCGGGGGCAAAACTGAAAGAACTGAAGGTGGACGGCGGCGCAAGCGCCAATAACTTCCTGATGAAATTCCAGGCGGACATCAACGGCGTGACCGTAAAGAGACCCAAGTGCATCGAGACCACCGCACTTGGCGCAGCTTATCTTGCCGGACTGGCAGTGGGATTCTGGAAGGACAAGGAAGAGATCCGCACCGGCTGGCAGCTGGGAAGAACCTTTACTCCCGATATGCCGGAAGAAACCCGCGGAAAACTGAAAAAAGGATGGAAAAAGGCCGTGAAGTGCGCCCTTGTGTGGGCAGAAGAAGATTGATATGCAAACAGACATGACTACCGGCAATCCCATGCCGATCATCCTGAAATTTACTCTGCCGTTGCTCATCGGAAACATTTTCCAGCAGCTTTATAACATGGCAGATACCATGATCGTTGGAAACTTTGTGGGCGAGAAAGCGCTGGCTGCGGTGGGTTCCACCGGAACCATCATGTTTCTCGTTCTGGGATTTTGCGCGGGCATGAGCAGCGGATTCACGGTGCTCACCAGCCAGAAATACGGCGCCCGCGACGAGAGAGGCGTAAAGAGCTCTGTGGCCAATGCCATTATCCTGTCCGCAGTGCTGGTGGTGCTCATCACCATCCTCAGCCTCTCAGTCATGAAACCGCTTCTTCATATGATGAACACCCCCGATGACATCTTCGGGGATGCCTATACTTACATTTCCATTATCTGCCTGGGTACGGTGGCCAGCGTGTTCTATAACCTGTTTTCCGCCTGCCTCCGGGCAGTGGGCAACAGCAGAGTGCCCTTATATTTTCTGGTATTCTCCGCGTTTTTGAACGTGGGACTTGATCTGTTTTTGATCATTGTCATGAAGATGGGAGTGGCGGGAGCCGCCTGGGCTACCGTCATCTCTCAGGGTACTTCCGCAGTACTCTGTTTCCTGTACATTGTGAACAGGGTACCGGAGCTGACTCCCGACAGGGAGGACTGGGTCTATAACCGACATTTCGGAAAATTGCAGCTTTCCGTGGGACTTCCCATGGCACTGCAGTTTGGCATTACCGCATCCGGAACCATGGTGATGCAGTCTGCCATCAATACCTTCGGCTCCGTGGCGGTGGCAGGTGTTACCGCGGCCCAAAAGGTACAGAGCCTTGTAACCCAGGGCTTTATGGCCATGGGTCAGACCATGGCGGCCTACAGCGGTCAGAACTTCGGCCGTTGGGATCTGCCCAGGATCCGCGCGGGAGTGAAGTCCGCTCTGATCATTGATGTGGTCTATGCAATCATTGCCAGTATCGTGGTGATCGTGGCGCTTCCCGTGTTCCTGCCGGTGTTCTTTGAGAAGGGCACGGATATCGTGGCCATGCTGCCCTATGCCCGGATCTACATCGTGCAGTGCGCCATCTTCTATATTCCCCTGTCCATGATCTTCGTGTTCCGACATACCATGCAGGGATGCGGATTTGGCTTCCTGCCCATGATGGGCGGTGTTGTGGAGTTCTTTGCGAGAATGCTGGCAGCAGTGCTCGCTATCTATATTAAGAACTTTAACCTCGCAGTGGGATGCGACCCCATTGCCTGGATCGCTGCGGCTGTGTTTACGGCTGTTGCCTGGATCGTAGTCGCGAAAAAGATTGAGGAAAAGATAGCCCGGGTTCGGGGAGGAGAGGAGTTATGATATCGTCACAGTATCGTGGTATGTTACAGGGGAAATCAGTGATCCGCGTTTTGTCGGAGAGGGCGACAAAGAGGGGCGCGGAGATCGGTTATGAAAACGTATTTGACTATAGTCTTGGGAATCCGTCGGTGCCTGCACCGGCGGATTTTACGAGGGTGATGACGGAGCTTCTTCAAAAGGAAGATCCCATGAAGCTTCACGGCTACAGCCCTACGCTGGGGATCCCTTCCGTAAAGGAAAAGATCGCGGCTTCGCTGACAAGACGGTTTGGCCTGCCTTATCAGGCAGAGCATATCTTTCCCACGGCGGGAGCGGCAGGCGCCATTGCCCATGCCCTGAGGTTGGTAACAGCCCCCGGGGATGAGGTTTTGACCTTTGCGCCTTTCTTTCCGGAGTATCATCCCTATGTGGATTTGACAGGGGCGGTGTTAAAGGTCGTGCCTCCGGATACGGAGTCCTTCCAGATCCGGTTTGATGCACTGGAAGAGTATCTGACACCCAAGGTGGCGGCGCTTCTCATCAATACCCCCAATAACCCATCGGGTGCAGTATACTCCGCAGAGACGTTAAAGAAATTGGCGGAGATCCTGACAAGAAAGAGTAAGGAATTCGGCCACAGGATCTTTTTGATCTCCGATGAACCATACCGGGAGATCGTGTATCAGGGCGTGGAAGCTCCTTACGTGGCGGCTTTCTACGACGATGTCATTACCTGTTACTCCTTTTCCAAGTCTCTTTCCCTGCCCGGAGAGAGGATCGGCTACGTGGCGGTATCGCCAAAGTGTGAAGAAGCTGAGCTTCTGATCCAGATGTGCGGACAGATCTCCCGGGGCATCGGACATAACTGCCCGTCTTCCATCATCCAGCTGGCGGTAGCGGAGGTGGTGGACTTAACCAGCGACCTGTCGGTGTACGAGAAGAACATGAACCTGCTGTATGATCATCTGACCTCTCTTGGTTTTGAGGTGGTAAAACCCGGCGGCACCTTCTATATCTTCCCTAAAGCATTGGAGGAAGATGCAATGCTTTCTGTCAAAAGGCATTGGACTATGATCTCGTGCTGGTGCCCGGTGACAGTTTCGGTTGTCCCGGCTATTTCCGTATGGCATACTGTATCGGTACGGAAAAAGTGGAACGCTCCCTGGATGCGTTCACACGTTTTGTGAAAGGAACCTATTAAATGACTGAGTTTTTTAATGTATTGAAGGCTATTCTCTTTGGTATCGTCGAGGGTATCACCGAGTGGCTGCCCGTCAGCAGCACCGGACATATGATCCTTTTGGACGAGTTCGTAAAGATGGATGTGTCCGAGGAATTCTGGAATCTGTTTCTTATCGTGATCCAGCTGGGGGCCATCATGGCGGTGGTGATCCTGTTCTGGAAAAAGATCTGGCCCTTTGGGAAAAAAGAGGGGGGCGGCATCCGCATAAAGATGCCCATCTTCACCATGTGGATCAAGATCATCGTTGCCTGCATCCCCGCCATCATCTACGGCGTGACCCTGGATGATGTACTGGAGCCCATCTTTTATAATCCCTGGTGCGTTTCCGTGGCCCTGATCGTCTTCGGTGTGGGCTTTATCCTCGTAGAGAACCGGAATAAGGGGAAAAAGCCTATCGTGACCTCTCTGGAACAGCTGACTTTCCCATTTGCCTTTGTCATCGGACTGTTCCAGCTCCTGGCGGCCATCTTCCCCGGAACCAGCCGTTCCGGCGCCACCATCATCGGCGCCCTGCTCCTTGGGGTGTCCAGGACCGTTGCAGCGGAATTTACCTTCTTTATGGCCATCCCCGTGATGTTTGGGGCCAGCCTCTTAAAGATCGTGAAGTTTGAGGGCGCCATTGCCTCCGGCGAGATCCTGGTACTGATCGTGGGCATGATCGTTGCATTCTTCGTGTCCGTGTTCGTCATCCGTTTCCTTATGGGATACATCAAAAAGCACGATTTCAAGGTGTTTGGCTGGTATCGTATTGTGCTGGGCTGCTTAGTTCTTGCTTATTTTCTGATAAAAACCCTGGCCTAAGGGTTGAATTATTTGACAAATACATAACAAGTCATTATAATTTCAAAGAAGTTCTGAGAGTGAACTCAAAAAATGTGTAAAACAGCATGGGTGGTTGTACCATGCGGCGGCATACCGCTAAGCGGGAAGGAGAGGAAAATGGCAGATTTCAGCAAGTGGACCAAAGATGCACAAAAAGTTGGGGAAAAAGCCACGGCAAAGGCTGCGGAAGTAGCAAAGGAAGTAAAGGAAAAGGCAACGGAAGTCGCTAAAGAGGCTCCCAAGGCAGTTGAGAAGGCAAAAGAGGCAGCAAAGCCCGTAGCTGACAAGGCGAAAGAAGCAGCAAAGCCTGTTGTGAAGAAAGCAAAAGCAGCAGCAAAGCCTGCAGCTGAGAAGGCAAAAGCAGCATCTAAGACTGCTACCACCAAGGCAAAGGCAGCGACCAAGACCGCTACCACCAAGGCAAAGGCAGCATCCAAGACCGTTGCGTCCAAAGCAAAGGCAG
>JAFUUM010000187.1 GCA_017477805.1 Lachnospiraceae bacterium | reverse complement strand
AGCCACATCTGCTCTTGACAATGATACTGAAAAGGCAGTGATGGAATCGATTGATAGTTTGCATGGAACAAGAACGATCATAATTATCGCCCATCGTCTGACCACTATAAAAAATTGTGACACAATATATGAAATTCGTGATGGTAAAATAACTGAAAAGAGTCACGAATGGGTGATCAATGAGATTAACAGATAGGAAATGGATAATATGAAATCAACGTGGGTGAAGCGAGCAATTCTGGCTGTTTTATTCATTATGGCCACAGTATCTGTGGTACAAGGGATTAATAATGGGATGGATCATCCCGGCGATTTCATGTGGAAAGCGTTTAGAAATGTAATGTATCAACGAACATGGGGTGAAACGTATATTCCGTTTACCTTTTGGATGTTTTTTCCTTTAGGCCTATTTCCTGAGACATTTGCCAGAACTCTATGGATTTTCATCAATATAGTATGTACAGCAGTGAGCGCATGGGCATTACGAAAGACTTTTTTCCGATCGATGGAACAGATGGAATATGTTGCTCTCATGTTAATCATGATCTCAGGTGCGGCATGGAGGACAAATCTAAGTAACGGCCAATATGGTCTTCCTGCAATTGCTTTTTTCTTTCTTTCAGTATACTTCACTGAAAGAGGAAAGGATCTGCCGGCTGGTTTGTTTTTGGCATTATCTATCTATAAGTATCAATTGATCGTTCCGGTAGCGGTTTATTACTTTTTCAAGAAACAATACAAAACCATAGCAGTGGCAGCCGGGGTCCTTTTACTATCGCTCATAGCTACATCTATATGGCTTGGATCAATTTATGATGCAACAATTAAACCGCTTCTGATCTCGCAGAATATTGGGCTTGGTGATGCAGGAGATGTGGATATAGAATCTCTTTTAGGACTTGGAGATTATATTATTCCTCTGTTTTTGATCGGAATAGCTTTACTTATGATGTTTGCGTACCTGTTGCGGTGGCGAAAGGATGATTTATTGTTTGTAAGCATAGGGTTTTTTGTTGCATGGGCATTGGCCTATAACAGAGTATATAATTTTTTCCCGTTGATTATTCCTCTCGGCTATTCTTATGCAAAAATGAAATCTGAAGATCTCGTGCGCATCCGATTCTATCGAATAGAGTTTATAGGTCTGTTCTTACTAACAGCATCTTTTTTCTGGTTAAGAACAATTTCATTAGAGGTGGGAGTTACAGCAGAAAGAATACTCTTTTATCCAGTATTTGCTTTGCTTTTGATTGATCTTTTTTATTATCATAGATTACAAGTGAGTCGGTGAACTGTATGAGTGTACAATATGGAGTTGCCATTGGTTTTTTTACATTTAACAGATTAGATACAACATCTGCAGTATTTGAAGAAATCCGTAAAGTAAAACCGGAACGATTATATCTGATCTCTGATGGGGCACGGGAAGATCGGGCCGGGGAAAAAGAAAAGGTTGAAGAAGTACGGACCTATATCGAGAGCCATATTGACTGGCCTTGCCAGGTGAAAAAGAACTACGCAGACTCAAATATGGGCTGTAAGAAGCGCATGGCAAGCGGGATTTCGTGGCTTCTTGAAAACGAAGAAATGGCTATTATCATTGAGGATGATGTGAAACCTTCGGAAGACTTCTTTCCTTACATGGAAGAGATATTAAACCGCTATAAGGATGATGAGCGGGTTATGCTCGTTTCCGGTTTTAAACTAGTCACATCGTATCCCGTGGATGAGTCGTATACTTTCTCACATTTTCCGATGATTTGGGGATGGGGTACCTGGCGCAGGGCTTGGGCAAAATACGATATCGACATCAAGGAATGGGAAACGAAGAAGAAAGATAAGAGCCTACGGAAACGGTTCAATTTTTGGGGATATTTAAAATACTCTGCTGATTTTGATAGCGTTTTTTCACATCAAAAAGATACTTGGGACTTTCAGTGGGCATTTACGGTGTTGAGTAATGATGGCCTTGCAGTTATTCCGGGAGTAAACCTTATTGAAAACCTTGGTTTTGGACGTGCTGATGCTACGCATACCACAGGAAATACGGATCAGGATTTTACTACTTATCCAATTCCGAAACCTTATAAGCATCCGGAAAAGGTTGAAGCAAACAGCGGTTATGACAAAGCATACCTGAAAAATGGTTGGGGAACAGCCGCTATTTGTAAGAAAGTATTGAGAAGATTAAAACTGATCAAATAACAATTCGAGGTAAACTCATGTCAAAGGTTGAGTTATTTGTTCCCGGCAGGCTTTGCCTGATGGGCGAACATAGTGATTGGGCAGGAATGTACAAGAGCACCAATTCAGCTATCGTGCCCGGTGAAGCGATTGTTACAGGTGTTGAGCAGGGAATCTATGCAATCGTAGAGAAAGCAGAGGATTTTTCCATAGATAGTGAACTTGAGATCTATCATGGTTCCTCTTTTTCTTGCATCATGGATCCGGAGAAGCTTCGGGAGACTGCATCGGCAGGAGGGTTTTTCTCTTATGTAGCCGGTGTGGCTTCTTATGTGTGCGAAAACTATAAAGTGGGTGGCGTTCATATAACGATCACAAAGATGACGTTACCGATCAAGAGCGGCCTGTCCAGCAGTGCCGCTATCTGTGTTTTAGTGGCAAGAGCATTTAATATCCTTTATAAGCTTCGGTTGAACACCATGGGAGAAATGCAGATCGCCTTTATTGGCGAGCAGAGAACTCCTTCCAGGTGTGGCCGTCTGGATCAGGCGTGTGCATATGGAGTCAATCCTGTGCGGATGATCTTTGAGGGTACCGAGATTTCAGTAAAACCGTTGAAGATCAGTGCACCCATGCATTTCGTAGTGGCTGATTTAAAGGCTTCGAAGGACACGATAAAGATCCTGGCTGATCTGAATAAGTGCTTTCCGTTTGCGCAGACAGATTTGGAGCGAACCGTTCAGGAAGCGCTTGGAAACGATAATAAGAGTTTTATTGAGGCGGCCAGAAAATGCATTGAAGATGGTGATGTGGAAGCATACGGCCATCTTATGACGCAGTATCAGGAGAACTTTGATAAAAAGATCGCTCCGGCTTGTCCTCAGGAATTAAAAGCACCGGTCCTACACTCCGTGCTGAATAACGAAATAATCCACCAGTACATCCATGGAGCAAAAGGTGTTGGATCTCAGGGAGACGGAACGGTTCAGTTTCTTGCCAAAGACGAACAATGCCAGCAGGATCTTATCGAGTATTTGAAGAATGAACTGGAAATGCCTGCTTTTGCGTTAACGTTAAGACCTAAGAAGGCAGTATCCAAGGCTATCATTCCGGTGGCCGGATTTGGCACCAGAATGTTCCCTGCGACCAAAGCGATCAAAAAGGATTTCCTGCCTATCTTGGATGTGGATGGACTGTATAAGCCGGTACTCCTCATAATGTTTGAGGAGCTTGTCGACGCAGGAATAGAGAAGATCTGTCTGGTGATCGGAGAGGATGAGAAGCAGATATATGATGATTTCTTTGCGCCTGTGTCCTCCACAGTATATGAAAAACTGCCAGAAGATAAGAAAGCAGAGGAAGATCGGATCAGGGACATTAAGAGCAGGATCACTTATGTCACGCAAAGTGAAAGAAAAGGTTTTGGGCATGCCGTATACTTATGTAAAGAGTTTACTGCAGATGAGCCTGTTCTTTTGCTCCTGGGAGACTACATTTACCATTCGAGAGAAGAGAGAAACTGTGCACGTCAGATGATCGATGCGTATGAACGCATCGGAAAAACTATGGTGTCAATTCATTCAATCGATGCGGATAAGGTTGTCCACTATGGTGTTATGCATGGATACTGTGAAGATAAGGACCAGACAACACTCAAGATCGATAAGATGGTGGAAAAACCCACAATGGAATTTGCCCAGGATTACCTTGGTGTAAAGACCAGAGGGGAAGATAAGTACTACGCAGTATTTGGACAGTATATCCTCACAAAGGAAGTGTTTGATGATCTGGGATACAATATTCGTAACAATGTGTTCGAGAACGGTGAGATCCAGTTAACAACTGCTCTGGACAGCGTTCGGGAAAAACATGGCCTTTACGGGTATGCTGTAAATGGTGTTTCCTATGACGTGGGAATACCCGGGGAATATTATGAGACTTCGATCCGATACGGACAAAAGGAAATCTGATAACGCATATGAAACTTGTTTTTGACTGCTTTAAGCAGGTAAAGGGTGTCGGAAAAAGCATCGGCATTTATAATTTGACATTAAACACCATCCGTAATATGGCGGCTGAAAAGGCCCGGTCCATAGATCCTCGAGTTCAAGAAGCGGAACTTGTGGTGATCGGCAGTCCGTATAATGAAGAGGACTTTGCTATAGATGGAGTGGAGTTTATCAGCATTACAGATTTAGACCCTAGGAAGAAAGCTCATGCGCTGATCTGGGAACTGTTCAGGGTTTCGAAAGTCTGTAAGCAGATTGGAGCGGACAGAGTAGTATTTCCCAGAGGCTATACTGCACTGACTCATCCCATAAAAGATACTGCGATCATCAATGACATGATCCCATTCTATTACCACGAGCATTATCCGAATTACTTCAATAAACTGGAAAATGCATATATCATGCGCAGACTGTTACAGTCCGCAAAGAGCGCTGAGCATATCGTAACGATATCAGAGGCATCCAAAGATGTGATCCGGGAGTATGTTAAGGTGCCGGAAGAAAAGATCACGGTACTGTATCCCGGATGCAACTTGATCGAACCGGTAACGAATGTCGAAGAGAATCCTGAGTTTACTCAAAGCGGGGATTACATGATCGCAGTGACGTCTTCTTTCCCGCATAAAAATGCTAAGGGGATTGTTTCGTGTTATCAGGCATACTATCGGAAATCACAGCACCCCATGGATCTTGTGATCATCGGCTTAAAAGATCTTCAGGAATATGAGATCGATGAAGAAATCAAATCTCATATCAAATGCTACAAGTATGTTCCAAGCAACAGGGATATGCATTTGTTGATCTCAAAAGCAAAGCTCTTCTTATTCTTGTCTGTGGCT
>JAFUUM010000186.1 GCA_017477805.1 Lachnospiraceae bacterium | reverse complement strand
GGGCTAATCTCCATGTTAGACTACTACACCGCAAGGTGTGTTGCTTGTTAAGTTGATTGAACCGCCGCTTGCGGACCCGCATGAGTGGTGGTGTGAGAGGTCGGAAATTCCTCATTCAGAGGAATTTCCTCCTACTCGATTGGGAGAAGGAGAAGGTAAGATGGATTTTAACGGAGACGATAAGAACTGGGATACCCTGGACCGGATCAACAAGCTCCACGGGGAGATCATGTCCGGGATCTATAAGGATTTCTTTACGGCCACCAATGACGCCAAGGAAGCGGCAAAGAAACTGATCAACGGGGGAAAGACAGAGTCCGGCAGCGAGCGGAACATGGGGAACGGAAATGCAAGGCCCGATCCCACGTCTCATCCCGATACGGAGAGTGCCCTGAAAAATGCGGAAGATGCGTTAAATGACGCAAAATCCATGCTTGGTGAACTGGAGAACATGAGGGCGGAAATGGGTCAAAAGAGTTATGTAAACCAGTCGGAAACTCAGACCGCGGAAGCAAAACCTGAGGAACAAAAGCCTGCAGAGCCGGAAGAGGATCCCATGGAGACCCTGGATAAGCTCATCGGTCTTGATTCCATCAAACATGATGTGAAGGAACTGACGGATTTTGTGAAGATCCAGAAACTGAGACAGGATCAGGGATTAAAATCCGTGCCCGTATCCCTGCATCTTGTGTTCACGGGTAATCCCGGAACCGGTAAGACCACTGTGGCCAGGATCCTGGCAAAGCTGTATAAGCAGATCGGCGTATTGTCCAAGGGCCAGCTGGTGGAAGTGGACCGTTCCGGTCTTGTGGCAGGTTATGTGGGCCAGACCGCGTTAAAGACCCAGGAACAGATCACAAAGGCACTGGGGGGCGTCCTTTTTATCGATGAAGCCTATGCACTTTCCCAGAAAGATGATGCCTTCGGACAGGAGGCCATCGATACCATCCTGAAGGCCATGGAGGACCACAGAGATGATCTTGTGGTGATCGTTGCCGGTTATACCGGTCCCATGGAGGAGTTCATCAACAGCAATCCCGGCTTAAAGAGCCGTTTCAACAAGTACATCGAATTTACGGATTATTCCGTGGATGAACTGGAAGCCATCTTCGATATGAACTGCAAGAAGTACGATTATCAGGTGGAAGAAGAGGCCAAGAAGCAGGTTCGGGCCCTCATCGTCCAGAGAAAACTGGAAAAGCCCGAGAACTTCGCAAATGCCCGTGAGGTGAGAAACTTATTCGAAGAAATCATCACCAATCAGGCAAGACGTGTGGCAGCCATGGAGAATCCCACTCAGGATGACATGATGACCATCGCCCTGCAGGACCTGCGGGAGGATGTGGAGGAAGTTTCTCCTGCGACGGAGGAGACTCCGGCGGATGAGGCCGTTTCAGAACCCGAGACTTCAGATACAGCTGACACGGAAGCTTAAGGTGATAAGCTGCGATAACAAGTTCTGATGTGCCCGTGGAGGAGCTTAGAGCCTTTTGCAGTTTCTAAAACTGATAGGGACGTCTCGCCATGGACGGCGAGACGAGTCCGACTCGCAGGCCGGATGCCGAGTGTCGGACGGTCCCGGACGGCAGATGCACTTTCCGAAACTGTCCAAAGGCTCTTAGCGACGGAACATGGCACGTTGGAACTTTGTTATCGCAGTTGCTTATCTGTAAGGAATACCTTGACACTGTACATGAAGTGTATATAATTGAAATCGTGCCGGAAATACAGATCCGGCACGGAAAACTGCATGATGATCAGCAGGGGTGCAAAATGCGAAGGAAGGCTCGCAAAGTAGCTGAGACGGATCCACCGAACCCTTTCACCTGAGACGGATAATACCGGCGTAGGGAGCTCGAGTAATGGAAATTACGGGAACTGTACGCTGAGAAGCGTGCAGTTCTTTTATTTTTTATTACAGGAGGAAACATTATGAAGGTTTCAAACACACAAAGACTCGTAGAAACAGCGGCTATGCTGGGTATCGCAACGGTACTGTCCATGATCAAGCTCATTGATCTGCCCTACGGCGGATCCGTGACCATCGCATCCATGCTGCCCATGATCGTCATCGCCTACAGATACGGCACACAGTGGGGCTTACTCGCCGGTTTTGCCTTTGGCGCCATCCAGCAGCTCATCGGCCTCAACACCTTAAGCTGGGTGACTACCTGGCAGTCCATTCTGGCAGTGGTGCTCCTTGATTACATCATCGCATTTATGGCTACCGGCCTCGGCGGCGTATTCCGGAAAGGTGCATCCCAGCAGGTATCCCTGGTACTGGGCTGTATCCTTGTGGGCGTTGTCCGCTATGCCTGCCACGTGCTCTCCGGTGCCACCGTTTGGGCAGGACTTTCTATCCCCAGCAACGCAGCCCTGATCTACTCTATGGGCTATAATGCAACTTACATGATCCCCGAGACCATCGTTATGACCATTGCCGCATTCCAGCTGGGCGGTGTTCTGGATTTCAGAAACGAGAACATCACGAGGATGATCATCAAAAAAGAAGAGGGTACTCCCGTGATCAAATGGGTCTGCGGCCTGGCGATCCTTGCCGCTCTTGTTTACGATGTGGCAGCAGTATTCTCCCATTTGCAGAACGCTGAGAGCGGCGATTTCGATATCACCGGTCTTGCTCTTGTGAACTGGACTTCCGTTGCTGTTGTCACCATCGCAGCAGTAGCCGTGGTGCTTGTCCTTGTGTTCCTTTTCGGAAAGCATGATAAAAAGGCAGCTCCTCAGGCTTAAAGAAGAATAATTACCCATTTTCCACGCCATCGTGTATACTGAAAGTGTAATGTTGTAGCGACTGTAAAGGGGAGACGCTATGAATAACGCTTTCAGGTATACACCTGCCGTGGATATCATGGTGATGGTGGTCGGTCTTTTACTGGTCTTCCTGATGGCCATCACTTATAATTCCAAAAGCAAATCTTTTCGGATATTCCACAGTTGCACGGGACTGATCATCCTTGCATCTATCTTGAATATTGTCTATTTCGCGTGGATCGGCAGCAGCATAAAGCCCCCGACTGCCGTCATCCATATCACCCACATCGCGTATTATTCCATTCTGACCATAACCATGGCCTTATATAATTATTATCTGGCAGAACTTGTCTCCATCCCCGGAGCGACCATGAAACGTCAGGCCTGGGCCATTTGGGGAAGCTGGGACATCGGCGTGATCCTCATCAGCTATTCGGTGGTAAGGGGTCCCATGCCGGTCTTATTGTCCGACGGCTGGTATCAGCTTTCCGAGCACAATCCCTTTTATATCCTCTATGCCATCGGCATCCTTGGGACGATGGGGCTCCTTTTGTACTGCAAGGACAAGATGATCAAACAGGTCTTCTGGGGTATCTTTGCTTCCTACATTCTGAGTTTTGCTCTCATGTCCATCCAGGAGTACCATCTGCAGCGCTCCTTTACCACGGCGTCGCTGATGCTTCCGATCCTGGTTATGATGTATCTGCTCCATTCCACCCCGTACGACAGACTGACCGGAGCCGTGAATGAAGAGAACTTCGAGCACATGGTTAGGGAAAATTATAAGAATAAGAACGGGATCATTTTGATGTTCCTGAACCTTAGGGACCGCAGGGGTGTGGTCCAGCTGACGGATGAGATGAGTACCGATTTCTACCGGATGTTCCCGGGCATGGTGAAAAACGACGTTTTGTTTCGCTTAAACAGTGGCAGATACGTAGAGGTATTCCCCAAAAAGCAAAACCCGAACTACGAGGAGATCATAGATAATCTGATCAAGGCCTTTGATATCCTGGTGGAGAAGTTCCACAGGGATTTCAAGATCGTGATCACCGAGGATGTGGATTTCATCAGTGCTACCAACTCCTACGCGGAGTTTGTCAGCGAGGTGGAAGAGAGGATCCCCTTCAATGCTTATTACAAGGTGACCAAAAAGGACATCGAACTCTTCCAGAAACGTCAGTATATCCTGGCGGAGCTCAGGGATATCGAGCAGAATATGGATCTGGATGATGAGAGGGTAGAGGTCTTCTGCCAGCCGGTCCTCAATGTCCGGACCGGGGCCTATGACACGGCGGAAGCCCTCATGAGACTGTCGCTTCCGCTGACGGGCATGGTATTTCCGGATCAGTTTATTCCTCTGGCAGAGCAGGAGGGACTTCTCCCTCCCCTTTCCCGTATCATCCTCAATAAGACCTGCAAGGCTGTGAAGAAAATATTGGAGGATGGGTATGAGATCACCCGGGTATCCGTGAACTATTCCATTCCCGAAGTCAGGGACGAAGGCTTTTGCCGGGACGTACTTAGCATCATTGAGGAAAACGGTCTTGCCTATGACAAGATCGCCATTGAGTTAACGGAAAGCCAGAACGAACTGGACTTTGAGGTGGTAAAGGAAAGGATTGATGAACTGAAAGACATGGGCATCAAGTTCTATCTGGATGATTTCGGCACCGGATATTCCAACATGGAACGTATCATGGAACTGCCCTTTGACATCATCAAATTTGACCGCTCCATGGTCATGGAGAGCCGCAGAAATGATATATCCCGTG
The DNA here is from genome assembly GCA_017477805.1 of Lachnospiraceae bacterium. Taxonomy (GTDB): domain Bacteria; phylum Bacillota; class Clostridia; order Lachnospirales; family Lachnospiraceae; genus SIG336. Next base: position 2,709 of record JAFUUM010000186.1, on the reverse strand, counting down.
AAATGGTCAATTCCTTTGCGGAGATGTTTGATAAACTGAAGTACAGGGTCCTTTACGAAGGCGTGGAGGACGAGGTGGATGAGGAGATGTGCAAGGATATGAAGGCCAAGTATCTCCAGGGGTACAAATACTCCAAACCCCTGCCCATTTCGGAATTACACAAATTCCTGAAAAAGTCATAAGAAAAGATGAGCAGCCTCTTTTGGGAAATACCCGAAAGAGGTTGCTTTTTTCGTGCAGTATCGTATAATCATAATTAATTAAAAGATTTAATTATTCTGGAGGGCCTTAAGATGCAAAGACCGGATCTGAAAGCCATGAGGCTGTGGATCGGAGAGGGTGAAAACCACTTTACCATGAGCCGGGGAAGCTTTCGGTACAAGCAGAAGATCAGGAACAAACGGGAACTTCGCAGGGAAGGGATCGAGGAAAGTCCCCGGGGTCACCGGATAAGGTTTTCGGATCCCAAGACCGGACAAGAGCATGTGCTGGCTGTTACCGGTCGGGAAGATGGGCTGCAGGAAGTCCGGTATGAGGCCCCCTTTTTGGGGTCGGGACAGATGCGGATGGGCAAAAGGATCAGGCCGGACCGGCTCCCCGGTTCTGGATCGGTCTTCCGGTTTCATCAAAGGAGCATATCTACGGCTGCGGTGAGACCTATTCCAAATTTGACCTAAAGGGCGAGAAGGTCCGGATCTGGGTGGCGGAACATCAAAACGCCGGCAGGATCACGGGAAAGATCCTGCGCCAGAAAGTTTTTGGTAAAAAGCCGGAGAAGACCCTTCCCTTTGGCAGATATGAGTCTTATTACACCCAGCCTACTTTTGTCAGTTCGGAGCGTTATTTTGTCCATACGGGGGCAGAGCGGTACTCGGAGATGGATTTTTCGGATCCTTCCGAAACGATCCTGTATTTCCAGGAGAGTCCCTCGTTCCTGTATGGTGAGGGAGAGACCTTTACCGAGATCTCCGGGAAACTGACGGCTGTCCTTGGAAGACAGGAAGCTCTGCCGGACTGGATCTATGACGGTGCCATCCTGGCCATCCAGGGAGGAACGGAAGTCCTGCGGGAGAAAGTCCGGAAGATGAAAGAGGCCGGTACAAAGGTCTGCGGTATCTGGTCCCAGGATTGGTGTGGATGCCGACGGACAGGTTTTGGCTATCAGGTCATGTGGAACTGGGAATGGGACAAAGAACTGTATCCCGGCCTGGATGAAGCCATCCGGGAATGGAAAAAAGAGGGGATCCGGTTCCTTGGTTACATCAATCCCTTTATCGCCCTGGAAAAGGATCTGTACCGGATCGCTTCCGAAAAGGGCTACTGTGTCAAGGACAAAGAGGGGAAAGACTACCAGGTGACCATCACCACCTTCCCCGCAGCTATGGTGGACTTTACCAATCCGGAAGCCTATGAATGGTATAAGGGCCTGATCAAGGAGAACATGATCGGTCTTGGCATGGGGGGCTGGATGGCGGATTTCGGGGAATATCTGCCAGTGGATGCGGTGCTGTATTCCGGAGAGGATGCGGCAGCGCTTCATAACCGCTGGCCGGCCATCTGGGCAAAAATGAACCGGGAAGCACTGAAAGAATGCGGCGTGGAAGGAGAGGTCTTTTTCTTTACCAGAGCCGGACATACGGGAACGGTGGCGGCCTCCACCATGATGTGGACGGGAGACCAGCATGTGGACTGGTCCGTGGACGATGGACTGCCTTCTGTGATCCCGGCAACCTTGTCCCTTGCTATGAGCGGCTACGGCATCACCCACTCGGACGTGGGCGGGTATACCACCATCATGGACATGACCAGAGAAGAGGAACTGCTTCTTCGGTGGGAGGAAATGAACGCGTTTTCACCCCTGTTTCGGACTCATGAGGGCAATCAGCCAAGCAGGAACGTGCAGTTTGACAGCACGGAGCGTCTGGTGGAACAGATGGGACGCTGCAGCACCTGGCATGAAGCCCTAAAGCCTTATCTGCAGGCTGCGGTGAAGGAAGAGACGGAGCACGGGACGCCGGTGATGAGGCCCCTGTTCTATCACTACGATGAGGAACCGGCTTATACGGAAAAGACGGAATATCTCCTGGGGAGGGATATTCTTGTGGCGCCGGTCTTAAAGCCGGGACAGAGAAACCGGGAAGTCTATCTGCCGGCAGGGGACCGCTGGATCAGCCTGGCAGACGGAAAAGAGAGGGAAGGCGGATACCATATGCTGGATATTCCCCTGGGGAAAGCACCTGCATTTATCAGAAAGGGCAGTTCTTGGGAAGAATTAGCAAAACGGTTTACATAACAACATAAATGGTCAAACTATTTGTGCGATATGGGGAAATAATCTGAAAAGTATTGGGAGGTTACGCGAACATGGAACAGAAGAAAAGGGAAGAACGTGCATTGTCCAAGATCTGCTATGGATTTGCGGACATTTACGGAGGCGGCGCCTTCGTCATCATCAGTACGTTCTTTACAGTATTTTTGACAAAGGCACTTGGAATGGCACCGGCTCTTGCAGGTACCATCCCCCTCATCGGTAAGGTCTGGGATGCGGTGACGGATCCCATGATGGGAAACATCGCCGACAGGACCAGATCCAAATTCGGAGCAAAGCGGTTCTACATTTTACTGGGCAGTATCATTTCCGCCATTACCTTCGTGGTGATGTGGATCCCCTTTGCGGCAGCGGGATCGGGAACGGGGCAGTACATCTTT
>JAFUUM010000185.1 GCA_017477805.1 Lachnospiraceae bacterium | reverse complement strand
CCATCTTGGCATTACGGAACATGTTGATGTACTGGCTCTGCTGTTTTTCATCCGTCACATAGTAGATGGTCTTGTCTTTCTTTTCTTCTTCCTTCTTCTCCCCGGAAGCGTCATCGGACTTTGCATCCTCAGGCTTTATCTCTTCGGTTTCCACGGTATTGCCCTTCTCGTCCGTGGCCTGATCTTTCTTTTCTTCTTCCGTATCTTCCTCTTCCACATTCAGTTCCAGACACTCAGGCAGGGTCAGATATTTCCCGTCCAGGTTCTTGAACAGGATGTAATTGTTCATCTTTTCCGCGAACTTTTCATCCTTCAGGCAGCCGAACTTGATAAAGGGAGAGATGTCATCCCAGTACTTGTCGTAGTTTTCCTTGTCGGTCTTGCACATGCCGGAAAGCTTGTCTGCCACTTTCTTGGTGATGTAATCGGAGATCTTCTTTACAAAACCGTCGTTCTGCAGGGCGCTTCTGGACACGTTCAGAGGCAGGTCCGGGCAGTCGATGACGCCCTTTAAGAGCAGCAGGAATTCGGGGATGACTTCCTTGATGTTATCGGCGATGAAGACCTGGTTATTGTACAGTTTGATCTTGCCTTCGATGGTCTCGTACTCGATGTTGATCTTGGGGAAGTACAGGATTCCCTTTAAGTTGAAGGGGTAGTCCATGTTCAGATGGATCCAGAACAGGGGCTCTTTGTAGTCCTGGAATACCTTGCGGTAGAATTCCAGATATTCTTCTTTCGTGCAGTCATTGGGAGCCTTGGTCCACAGAGGAGTGGGATCGTTCATGAGCTGAGGTCTCTTTTTGATCTTCAGCTTGGGCTCTTCTTCCTTGCCGTCTTCCTTCTTCTCTGCGGGGATCTCTTCTACCACAACGTCGTCATCACGTTTCTCGGAAACCTTGATGGTCTGAGTCTCGTCGGAGTTCTCCTTGGACAGGTAGATCTCGGTGGGCATGAAGGAACAGTATTTCTCGATGACGTTTCTTGCCTCGTACTCGTTGCAGTACTTTAAGCATTCGTCATTTAAGAACAGAGTGATAGTGGTACCGACGGTAGTTTTGTCACCGTCTTCCATGGTGTACTCGGTACCGCCGTCGCACTCCCAGTGTACGGGAGAGGCACCCTCTTTGTAGGAAAGGGTATCGATGTGAACTTCATCCGCTACCATGAAGGCTGAATAGAAGCCCAGACCGAAGTGACCGATGATCTGCTCATCACCGGATTTGTCTTTATATTTTTCCAGGAAATCCGCAACGCCGGAGAAGGCGATCTGTGTGATGTACTTCTCAACTTCTTCGGCGGTCATTCCCAGACCGTTATCGCAGACTTTGATGGTCTTTTTGTCGGGAGAGATCAGCACGTCAACACGGGGCTTAAAGCCTTCGGGAAGTCGGTATTCACCCATGACATCCAGTTTCTTTAACTTTGTGATCGCATCACAGGCATTGGAGATCAGCTCTCTGTAAAAGATATCCTGATCGGAATACATCCACTTTTTGATGATGGGGAAGATATTCTCGCTGTTGATGGAAAGGTTACCCTGTTTACTAGCCATAATAACAACACCTCTTCTTTCTATGGTTCTGACTAAAGAAGAGTGTAAAACCGCTAAAATCCAAAGTCAAGACAAAATTAGCACTCGCTTTTCACGAGTGCTAATAATCGTTGAAAATATGGTATTTCCGAGATTTCTTAAAAATTTGTAAAGGTGTTGTCGAAGGTCCTGAAGAAGGTATCTGTGGTGATATCCTCATCCCGAAGAATGGTGAGTTCCGGCCAGAGTTCTTCGTTGATCTCCTCCGTTGCCTTATCGAGGTAGGAAGTGTACTCCGCTTCAAACGCCTCTTCCTTGTACCATTCCCGGATCTTCTCCTTATTCTTGGCCGTTTCCTCCGCATTGAAAGTGCTGATGCACTTTACGAGGAAAAAGCCGTCTTCCGTTTCAAAGATCTCGCTAACTTCTCCCTGTCCCAGTTCAAAAGCGATGGCCTCGTACTTCTCATCCACGTCGCCATGTCCAAAGGAAAGTTTTGACTGTCCCACTTCGTTGTACTCACTGATGAGGGTTCCGAAATCCTCTCCGGCGAGTGCCCGGTCATAGGCGGATTTGATCTTTTTGTAGACCGTCATGCGCTCGGCGGGATCCATGGGAACGCGGTTGCCGTCCTTATCCAGGGTGTAATGCCGGACGCCGATCTGCTCCACGGTGATGATCCGGGCTTCGTCATCACTGATCTCGGGATTGACTCCGCTCATCACATGTTCGTTTACCTTCACCGCCGTCAGGTACTCCCGGTACATCTCGTAGATGTCCTCTTTGGTCACCTGCAGCACTTCTTTTTCCCGGTCCGATAAGGATCCGAAATAGGTATCCGCCGCCTTTAAAAGTTTTTCCTCTTCCTCCGGGGTGATCTCCACTTCGTATCTGCCGGTCATGAGCTTCATGACCTTAATCTGCTCTAATTCCCGGAGTACCGATTCCTTCACCTCGTTTTCCATGGTGGAACCGGGGATCTCCGTCTCCCAGATGTTTTTGCCGTACACCTCTTCATAGCGTTTCTGGAGGTTTGTGAGGTACACCATGTATTCGGTCTTGGAACAGATCTCGGAGTCGATCCGAAAGACCTGCTCCTCCGTCAGTCCCGTGGTAAGGACGATACGGATATCGTCCCGGGGCAGGATCCTGCAGCCTCCCAGGGGAAGCAGCAGCGTACATATGATCCCGATACACAGGAGCTTTTTCAGCTTTATGGTCACAGACGGCCTCATCTTACTTCTTTCTTTCGTACTTCACAAAATGGTAGGTCAGGTCAAAATACACCTGTTCATCGCTCTCTTCCGTAACCTCCCATGCATCATCCGCATCGAGATTGGGGAAGTAAGCGTCCGCCTCATAGGCGTGGTCGATCTTCGTTACGTGAACGGTATCGCAATAGGGCAGGAGCAGTTTATAAACACTCTCACCACCGATGTTGTACACGGTATCCGCATCATACTCCTTGATGGCCTCTAAAAGTTCCTCCACGGAATGGACCACGGTGGCCCCTTCCACGGTGAGTGACCGGTCTCTGGAGAGGATGATGTTGGTCCTGTTTTTCAGGGGCTGGCCTGCGGGGAAGGTGTCCAGGGTCTTTCTCCCGAGGATCACCACTTTTCCGGTGGTCTCCTGGCGGAACATTTTCTGGTCCGCGGGGATCCGCACAAGAAGGGAGCCCTTGCTGCCAATGGCCCAGTTTTCGTCTACTGCTACGATTGCCTGCATAAATAATCTCCTTGATCAAAGGTAGCCGTCCGAATGTGCTTTGCACATTTGGCCGGTTTAGGCCACTCGGCAAATCCAGTTTGCCTCGTAAGATGGCCTAAATAGCGATAGGTATGTTTTTAATCTGCGGTCCGAATTCATAGTTTTCCAGAGTCACATCCTCGGGTGTGAAGGCATAGAAATCATGAACATCGGGGTTCAGCCGGAAGGTGGGTGCCGGCTTAGGTTCTCTGGTGATCAGCTCTTCGATGAGAGGAATGTGCCGGTCGTAGATGTGGGCATCCGCGATGACGTGCACCAGTTCGCCCACCTGCATATCGCATACCTGAGCCAGCATGTGCACCAGTACGGAATACTGGACCACGTTCCAGTTATTGGCTGCCAGCACGTCCTGGGAACGCTGATTCAAAATGGCATTTAAGACCAGTTTGTCCTCCCCTTTTCTCTGGGTGACATTAAAGGTCATGGAGTAAGCGCAGGGGTACAGGTTCATCTCATGAAGATCCTGATGGACATAGATGTT
>JAFUUM010000184.1 GCA_017477805.1 Lachnospiraceae bacterium | reverse complement strand
TGTATGTGGAGATCCCGGATGAACCCGGTGCGCTGGCTACCATTGTTTCACTCATCGCATTCCAGCGGATCAGCATTAAAAACATAGGCATCACCCATAACCGTGAGATTGCAACCGGTTCGCTCCGGCTGGAATTATACGAAGAAAATGAAGTGGAGCATGCGGCTACTGTTCTTCGAGAGAAAAACTATCTTGTAACCATCCCGGAGATGTAAGATAAGGACAAAGGGAAAATGGAAGCGGCAACGCTTCAAAAACTGTGTAACGTGTAATGGGAAAAGAAAGGGGAATGAAGGATGAAACAGAAAAAATTATGGAATTTGTGCATCTGTTTACTGACAACTGTGTCATTGTGCCTTGCGGCTTGCGGTAGCACATCAGAGCAGAAAACGGAAGCAGTATCTTCCGCGGAAACAACGGTCGCTTCCACAGCCCAGTCCGGTGATACCGGATCATCCACGGAGATCACTGCAACAGTCGATTCCGAAAGCACGGAAGAAGAGATCGATATCATTCCGGCAGAAAGCGAGTATGCTTACTCCCTGATCGTGTCCATTAATCCCGAATGCGAACTGTACTTTGATGCACACGATGTGGTGGTGGGATTTGCCTACTTAAATGAAGATGCCAAGACCGCTTATTACCAACCGGAGTATACCTGGATCGGGCTTTTCCTGGAAGACAGCATCACCCAGCTGATCACCGCGGCGGACAAAGCATGCTTTATCAAAGAAGAGCCTGCCGTGAAGATCGAGCTGGCATCCGTGACAGACGGAAATGCGGTGACGGATTCCTCCATGCTGGACCGGGCAGAAGCTGCCATTACCAAAACGCTTGTGCCTGAAACCTCGGAAGCTTCGGATGAGAGTTCCGGAAGCGGAGATACGGGTTCGGCACAGGATAATACCGGAACGTCTTCCACAGGAACAACAACGGATACCGCCGTTGTACCCGTGATCGAAAAGACAGTGAATGAAGAAGTCAAAGAAGAATACAAGATCAAGGTGATGATCACCTGTCCCACCTGCGGCGGAGCCGGGATCTGGTGTGATCTGTGCCATAATACCGGAACCGGAACCTGTACTCACTGCGGCGGAACCGGTGTGGGATGCCCTGATTGCGGCGGTACCGGAAAAGTGAACTGCTTTGGCTGTAACGGTCAGGGTTCTTATTCCTGTAAGGCCTGTGGCGGAGCCGGCAGATATACTTGTAAGGTCTGCGGCGGCGGTGGCATGATGGGTGATCAGGTATGCAACGGCTGTGGAGGATCCGGAAGAGTAAGCTGCAATAATTGCGGCGGATCCGGCCGGGAGACCTGTAATCATTGCCACGGCTCCGGTAAGGAGACCTGTGAGTACTGCGGCGGTACCAATACCTGTAAATTCTGCCGCGGATCCGGTACCCATCCCTGTGACAGTTGCGGCGGGACTCCCGGAACCTGTACCACCTGTAATGGAGCCGGTGAGATCGAACAGGAATAAGATGTTGATTAAATAGTCTATACAATTTATACAATTATGTTAAAAGTGTCGAAATTGAACCTCTAATTCGGCACTTTTTTCTTGCTATATCACCCTCGTTTTAGTAAAATAACATTGTGAGTTTGTGAAGAACTCACAAACAAAATCTAAAATTGGAGGGTCCAATTATGAATGTTTATACCACTGACAAAATCCGCAACGTGGTCCTTTTGGGACATGGCGGTGCGGGCAAAACATCGCTGGCCGAGGCCATGGCCTATATGGCTGGTCTGACCTCCCGTATGGGCCGTGTAGAGGACAAGAATACCATCAGCGATTACCAGAAAGAGGAACAGAACAGAGGTATTTCCGTAGGAACTACCGTAATTCCGCTGGAATGGCAGGGGTATAAGATCAATGTTTTAGATACGCCCGGTTACTTCGACTTCGTGGGTGAAGTGGAAGAAGCCATGAACGCAGCCGGCGCAGCGATCATCGTTGTATCCGGTAAGGCCGGCATCGAAGTCGGTACCGAAAAGGCCTGGGACCTTTGTGAAAAGTATAAGCTTCCCAGAATGTTCTACGTAGACGACATGGATATCGACAATGTGTCCTACAGACAGGTTGTGGAAGATCTGACCGCCAAATACGGCAAGAAGATCGCCCCTTTCCACCTGCCCATCCGTGAAAATGAAAAGTTCGTAGGTTATGTCAATGTTATCGCAGAAACAGGTAACAGATGGAAAGGAAAAGAGGTTGAAGAGATCCCTGTTCCCGATTACAACAAAGAAAACCTGAAGATCTGCAGAGATACGCTTCTTGAAGCAGTAGCCGAGACCAGTGAAGAGTTTATGGAGCGTTTCTTCAACGGGGATACCTTCTCTGAAGCAGAGATCCGTGCAGCCATCCGTACCAACGTTATGGATTGCAGCGTATTCCCTATTACCATGGGATCCAACACTCTCTGCCAGGGTGTTTACACTCTGATGGACGATGTGATCAAATATTTCCCCAGCCCCGAAAACCGCAAGGTTGCCGGTGTTGACTTAAAGACCAACGAGATCTTCGAAGCCAATTACGACTTCTCCAAGGCAAAATCCGCCATCATCTGGAAGACCATCGTTGACCCGTATATCGGTAAGTTCAGCCTCATCAAGGTGAACTCCGGTGTACTGAAGACCGATGATACCATCTACAACCTGGATAAGGATGTGGATATGAAGATCGGTAAGCTCTATGTCCTGCAGGGAAACAAGCCCATCGAAGTTCCCGAGCTTCACGCAGGCGATATCGGTGCCATCGCAAAACTGACGGCAGCCCGTACCGGTGACTCCCTGTCCACCAAACAGCATACCATCCGCTACGGTAAACCCGAGATCTCCAAGCCTTACACCTATAAGAGATACGAACCCGTAAACAAAGCGGATATCGATAAGATCTCCCAGTCCCTGCAGAAGATGATGCATGAGGACCTGACCTTAAAGAACGTGAACGACGCCGAGAACCGTCAGATGCTTCTGTACGGTATGGGCGATCAGCACCTTGAGGTTGTGACCAGCAAACTCTTAAATGAGTACAAGGTTGAGATCAAACTTACCGAGCCCAAGGTTGCATTCCGTGAGACCATCCGCAAGACCTCCGATGTGGAATACAAGTACAAAAAGCAGTCCGGCGGTCATGGCCAGTACGGCCACGTAAAGATGCGCTTTGAACCCTCCGGCGATCTGGACACTCCTTACGTGTTCGATCAGGAAGTGGTGGGCGGTGCGGTTCCCAAGAACTACTTCCCGGCAGTGGAAAAGGGTATTCAGGAATCCGTCCAGAAGGGACCTATGGCAGGTTATCCCGTAGTTGGCGTAAAGGCTGTTCTGTATGATGGTTCCTATCACCCCGTAGACTCTTCGGAAATGGCATTCAAGACTGCAGCCATCGGCGCTTTCAAGGACGGCTTTATGAAAGCAAATCCCGTTCTCCTTGAGCCCATTGCAAACCTGAAGGTTCTTGTGCCCGATCAGTTCACCGGTGATGTCATGGGTGATCTGAACAAACGCCGCGGCCGTGTGCTTGGCATGAACCCCGCAGGGGATGGCAAGACCTGCGTTGAGGCCGATATCCCCATGACCGGACTTTACGGTTATTGCACGGATCTTCGTTCCATGACCGGCGGCAGAGGCGACTTCAGTTATGAGTTTGCCCGCTACGAGCAGGCTCCCTCCGATGTACAGGAGAAGGAGATCGCCGCAAGAGCCGCAAGCGGAGACGACGAAGAAGCATAATTCCATCCAAAACAAAAACAGGGAGCTTCCGCGTAAATGCGGAAGCTCCTTTTATTGACAACATCACCCAAAGGGGCATAAAATGGGGTTTGTTATAATTTGAGTTAAGGGCCGTGCCGGTCCGGAAGGAGTTATTATGTCAGAAGTTTACAACCACCACGAAGTGGAACAAAAATGGCAGAAAGTCTGGGATGATAAGCAGGCTTTTGCTACCTCAAACGATTATACCAAGCCGAAGTTCTATGCTTTGGTAGAATTCCCTTATCCTTCCGGTCAGGGTCTACATGTGGGACATCCCCGTCCCTATACCGCTATGGATATCGTATCCAGAAAGCGCAGAATGCAGGGTGAAAACGTTCTGTTCCCCATGGGATGG
>JAFUUM010000183.1 GCA_017477805.1 Lachnospiraceae bacterium | reverse complement strand
GTTGTGCTTTTGGCCTGCTTCCTGTTCGTGATCTCCATGGTCATGCAGCGCTTTAACAACGTGGTAACGACCGCCAGCAGCATGATGGGGTACATCAACGACTTAAACAGCTCCGAAAGCCTGTTAAAGGATCAGATCGATACCTCCAAGACCGTGCTCCTTGCATCCATGATCGCGGAAAGCGCGGAAGACAGAAAGACCATGTATGGTGTTGTGGAAGCAAACCTGGCGGAAGCGGAGACCACCGCCTCCGACCTTGCTGCCTATCTTCGTTCCTTTAACAATACCGAGACGGCGGAAGCCTGCGAACGCATGGTAGCCGATATCGCAACCTTCCGGGAAGCATCCGCACAGGTTCAAAAGCTCTATTCCCTGGGCCAGCGTTCCGAGGCCATCACGCTGATGAACCAGCAGGTGAATGCCCTGGCGGATGAGTTTACCGTGGAGTTCGGAAATCTCGAAGCCGGCCTGAGCAAGGTTGTTGCAGGCTGCAATAACATCATGGCGGAATCAAAAGCAGAAGGGGCCCGTTTCTGTTATATCGGCATCGGCATCTTCCTGGCCCTGATCATCCTCGGTCTTGTCCTGAACTATCTCTTCCTGGTCAAGAAAGTCCTGACCATCTCCAATCAGGTAAACGACATCATCTCCGATATCGATGGTGGCAAGGGCGACCTGACAAAACGTGTGGACGCCCAAGTGGGTTCCGAACTTGTTTATATCCAGGATGGTCTGAACTCCTTTATTGAAACCCTGCAGGGTATCTTGAAAGATTTAAAGAGCGGTGTGGAAGTCCTCTCCGGCTCCACCGATACCGTAAATGCCAGAGTTGCCAGTGCCGGTGATCACGTGACCAACACCACCGCCGCTCTGGAAGAGCTCTCCGCCAGCATGGAGAATGTTTCCACCAATGCCATGGCCATCGACGGCAAGATGAACGAGGTCAAAGATGCCGCAGGCCAGATCGAAGACGAAGTCCGTTCCGGCAATCAGAAGAGCCGTGAGATCAAGCAGGATGCAAGATCCATCAAGCAGGGCGCCACCAGCAAGAAGAACAATACCGGTGCGAAGATGCAGGAACTCAGCCAGGTGCTTGAGCGTTCCGTAAAGGACAGTGAGAAGGTAAAACAGATCGATGCCCTCACCGCCCAGATCCTGAACATCGCATCCCAGACCAACCTCCTTGCTCTGAACGCTTCCATCGAGGCAGCCCGTGCCGGAGAAGCCGGAAAAGGCTTTGCGGTTGTGGCGGATGAGATCCGTACCCTGGCGGAAAACAGTACCGAGACCGCCGGCAACATCCAGCAGATCTCCGCAGATGTGACCAAGGCTGTGGAAAGCCTTTCCGCAAACGCTACCGAGGTCCTGGACTTCATCAACAACGTGGTCATCGGCGATTACGAAGAGTTTGAAGCCACCGGCCTGAAGTATGAGAACACCGCCAACATCGTGGACGAGATGCTGGCAAGCTTCATGGAAAAGGCAGATCACCTGACAAAGATCATGAACGATATGGCAGAGTCCGTATCCACCATCACAAGATCCGTGGAAGAAAGCTCCGATGCCATCTCCCTTTCTGCCAACAACTCCACGGAGATCGTTTCCGAATTCCAGGACATCTCCGATGCGGTGGACGAAAACACCACCGTTGCGGATCAGTTAGGCAGCGCCACCAAACGTTTTGTAAATCTGTAAAACGAAAAGCAAAAGTTCAAGATCGGCAATACAAAACGAGCAGGTACTTCTCCGTACCTGCTCGTTTATCGTTCATCTTCTTATTTCCGAAAGGCATCAAACAGCCGGATCCCTGCCGCCGTCTTTTTCAGCATGGGCAGTTCCCGCTGCATATAGGCCTGCAGCTGATCCACCTCATCTTTTGTAAAACCTTCATTAACGGTGATCACGCACTCCGGGATCACCCCCTCTGCCTTCTTTTCTCCATCCGTAAAGGTTACGTAGGCAAGTTTTTTGCCCTCCTTTTCACAGATGGCGGAGACGGACATGGTCAGTTCCCTGGCTCCCTCTTTCACGGAGTCCAGCATATTCTCCATAGGCCTGTCTGCTTCCTTCTTCCCGTCCTTTGCCGACGGTTCCAGTTTTTTTAATCCCACCAGACGGTGTTTTTGTTCTGCCATAGTTGTCCTTTGCTACTTGCCCCAACAGTATTTTAATATCCTCCCAAACTTGGTAAGATAGATACGACCGTTCATGGTCTTTTGCTTGAAATATTGGAGGTAATCCCTTGATCAAAGAAATCCGAATCACCACTCTGGAGGAGCTGATGCCCCTGCTGGCAGAACAGGAATACAGACCCGATCTGCACAGAAACCGGAGTTCCTATATCTATCGCGGCATGTCCGATGCCTCTTTCAAAATGGTAACAAGCCTTACCAGAAACTGCAAGGAATTGCAGCGGACTCTGGAGCCTGCCATTTTGGAAAACTTTGCAAAATACGCCATTTTGAATGATGCTTCCGTTGCAAAATCCGTCTGGCATCAGATGATCCTCGGACAGCATAACGGCCTGCCCACAAGGCTTCTGGACTGGACCCATTCTCCCCTGGTGGGACTTCACTTTGCAACCAGCGAAGACAACATGGAACTCATGGAAAGCCACGACTGCATGGTCTGGCGCATCGACATGGCAGAGCTGGTTTCCCTGCTGCCGGAACGCTACCGGGATTACGTTAATCAAAAGCAGACCACCATTTTTTCCGTGGACATGCTCAAGGAGATCACCGGCAACTCTCTGACCCGGTATGACGAGGACATGAAAGATCAGGCCATGGTCATCATCGAGCCCCCTTCCATGAACCCCCGGATCATCAACCAGTATTCCTTCTTCTCCGTTGTCCCCATGGACATCGTGGATATCGAAAAATTCCTGGAAAAGCGGACCCAGCACACCGTAAAGTACGTCATCGACGCTTCTCTTCGCTGGAGAGTACGAGATATGCTGGATCAGCTGAACATCAGCGAACGCATTGTCTATCCCGGTCTGGATGGTCTTTCCAAATGGATCGCCAGACATTATTACGTCAAATAAGTTGTTTTCTCAAAGATCAGGCGGCTTACAGGCTCAGCAAAAAGTCGGCCTGATCTTTTCTTGCCGTTTTTCCGATCTCTGTCTTCATGTTGCAGTGGAACACATGACCCACATCCGTCATTTCCTTGGTGCCGTAGATCTTGCTCACAGCCTTCCCGCCTCTTTCGTTGATGAGTTTTGCCATGGGCTCGCAGAGCTCGTATAAGAAATCGTTGGGGCATGAGAACACGTAGGCAGCCGGGTACTTGTCCGTAATAGCGCCGCAAACATCCAGCTGAGGATTCTCCGGATCCCCATGGAAACCGAGATAGGACTTCACCATCTCATCATCGGAATCCTCTCCTGCGATGCTCTTTAAATCATAAAGACCGCAGGCCAGACTGATACCCTTCAGTTTCAGGTTATGCTTCCGGAAAGGATAAAGTGCCGCAAACTCCGGATTGGAATTGATGGCAGCATAGTGGCTGGTGAGCTGTGCTCCCGCGGAATCTCCCATCATAAAGATCCGGTCCGTATCCATGTTATATTCGCTCGCATGTTTCTCGATCCAGATCATCACTGCATTGATATCGCTCAGGGGTGAAGGGAACCGGTAATCGGGATTCAGGCGATAGTTCATGTTCACCACCGCAAAGCCGTAGAGTGCCATATCCATGGCATAGAACCGATACAGTTCCTTATCCCCGTAGAAGAAGCCGCCACCGTGAACATTAATGAGTACCGGCAGTTTTTCTTTTGCATCCGCGGGACGGTAAACATCCATGAGATTGGACTCCCCAAAGACACCGTAGGAAATATTTCTATCGATGATGAGGCCCTCGGGTTCTTTTAATCCCGCATCTCTTTTGGCATCTCCCTCGGCCCAGGCTTTTCGTTCCTTTGCCACCCACTCGGGAGCGGGATGGAAACAGATCACGCCCTCGTCATTGGGAATGGGATGGGTGCGATCCACGCCGCCAAACCAGTGATAATCCTCATCTCCCTCGGTATTCCCCGCAAGGATCTCTTCCACCGCTTCCAGATTATGCCGCAGCAGGGAGATATCATCCAGATCCTGTGCGTGACCGTGAAGGATATGATCCGCTTCCTTCTCCAGGTACATGATCTTCTTCAGGTTGTCCCGCAGGATCGACATGGAGGTACAGTGAGGCAGCTGCATCCACAGATGGTGATTCACCGCATCTCCCGTAAAGAGGATCCGGTCCTCTTTCAAAAGCAGGAGAATGGAGCCGGGTGTATGGCCGGGCAGACCGATGACCTCCAGGTGCAGATCCCCAAGGTCAATGACCTCTCCGGGAAGGATGTCCTTAAAGGGAGGCATCTTCGCCCCGTATTTTTTGATCTCCTCCTGAAACTCCGGATCCAGACAAGCTTCCATGGCAATCTCATAATCATCCGGATGCATATAAACTTCTTCAAAATAAAGGTTTCCGTAAATGTGATCCGGATGACCGTGGGTATTGACCACCATCAGAGGCAGATCCGTATACTGCCTTGCTACCGCCTTCACATCCTCGAACCCGTTCATGGTATCAATGATCAGTGCCTTCTTGCTGCCGATGACAAGATACCCGGTGGAATCGTGATGATCGTCCAGGAGATATACATGATCATTGATCTTTTTTACGATGATCCTCTTTTCTGTTCCTGATTCCATAACCCCAATCTTCCTCCTCTGTATAAAATCTTTTCTTCCCCTTATATCTCTTTCTTATCCTATCGGTCCCCGTTCAGGACGCTCCGTCTTGCCTCATCCACCCGGATCCATTCATCCAGAGTCAAAGGTACGTAATCGGAAAACATGCAAAAGCAGTTGATCATCCTGCAGGGGATGGGCACTGCCTCGCTGCTGTCCCTGGTCACCGTCTTACTGGCCTGCACTTTATTTACGTACTCGTTGATCAGCCATTCATCGAAGGTGTTGTGAACATGTCCGTAGAGCATGTATGTAACCGGCGTCGTTCCGGCGTATGCCGGCGACACCGAACGCAGTGCGTTCGGGCTGAAAGGCACGCTCTGCGTGCCTACCTTGCCTCCACTGTCATGCACCCGGTACTGACCGTTGTAGCACATGATGGGATAATGGGATAAGATCACTTTCCGCTTATTGTCCCGCAGTTCCTTATAGTCCTCGATCCAGCCAAAATGACCGGGATCAAATTTCCTGCTCTCAAGGTATCGTTCATGGTTCCCTCTGATCAGGAATTTCTTCCCCTGTAACCGCTCCAGGATGCGGTTTACTTCGCTCCCATTGGGTGAGATGGAAAAATCCCCCAGGATCACCACCTCATCGTTATTTCTCACCCGGGAATTCCATCTGGCGATCATGTATTCATTCATGGCATCTGCGCTCTCAAATCCCCGGCAGTCCATGTGCTGATTTAAGTTCTCATGATAAAAGTGTAAATCGGCGATGTAATATCTCACACTCTTCTCCTGCGTGTACGTAAATATCCATTTGCCTATCATTTTACACATAGATGAGCACAGCCTCAACAATATTTCTTCTATCTGTGCCTAACTGTGCCTAAACCGGGTCAGCCCCGCTTTTTAGGCACAACCTTGCAACAATTATTGAACAGGATCCCCGACCGGATGTGCTTAAACGCGATACGTTCCACTGAATTAGTCACATTTCTCATTTTTGACAACGAGCTTGAAGCGAAAAAGTGTGCCTAAGATAAAGCGCCAGCCTTGCTTTAGGCATAAATCCACTTTCAAAACCATTTTCAGGAGGGAAGTCCCGTCATTGCGGAGGAGCAACCAAAGCAATAGCGGAGCACCAACCAAAGCAATAGCGGAATCTCAACCGCCGCCCCTGCCCTCAGGGCCTCAATAAATATATAAATATATAAATATAGAAAAATATATAACCCCAACAAACAAAAAAAGACGCAACCTCGTGAGAGATCGCGTCTTTCTCATTTTTTGTGAAGTTACGGCACCGTGCTTCTTACTTTACGGTTACGGAAGTAAGGTGAGCGTTGGGTCCTTCATACCAGTACATGAAGCCTTCCACATCAACGGTAGCGCCCTTCTCCAGGTTGCTTACCAGGTTGTAGAACTCTTCATCGGAGCCGTTTAAGTAGTACTCCAGGCAGAAGTCGTAGTTGTTGCCGTCCTTGGACAGAGTTACATAGATGTCATCGCCGGGCTGCTCGTTCTTGAATGCAACGCCTTCAACGGTCATGTCGGTGAAGGATACGAAGCAGTTCTGCTTATTGATCAGCTCATCGGTACCCAGCAGAGAAGTAACATCCTCAGCCTTTGCTACAAAGTTACCATCCAGGATCTCGAAAGTAGCGTCGATGATCTCAACTTCGCCTGCCCATTCGGACTTGAAGCCGTTTACACGGATCTTGGTACCCTCAGTCAGCTGATTGTACTCTTCCTCGGTGCAGCCCATCTCATACAGGAAATAAGCGCCCTCTTCGTTCTGGGTGTAGAAAGTACCCTTGTTGTCCCACCAGCTCTGCTTAGCCTGAACATAGGTCTCAACGCAGACAGGGGAATCCAGATCTGCTGCAACGAAATCAGCGTAGCTCATAACAGAAACTTCTTCAGCAGCAGTCTCGGTAGCGGCTGCGGTCTCGGTCTCTGCAACGGTCTCAGCTGCGGTTGTCTCGGGAGCTGCAGTCTCAACGGCTGCTACGCTCTCAGCTGCTACGGTAGCGGTAGTAACGTTCTCGTCACCCTTCTTCTCACCGCAAGCTGCAAGAGACAGTGCCATAACAACAGACAGGATCAGTGCAATGTTTTTTTTCATAATTGTTCCTCCTCTCGCTTCCTTCGAATAGGAAACTTGTTAATCAAACAAAGTAAATATACGCTTTGCTTTTCGATTTGGCAAGTGCAACTGCTATTTCGTCTTCCGAAGCATTCTTCGGATCTGCACCGTACCAAGCAGGATCCAGGTCAGAACAAGACCGGCCAGAAGGGCTTTGGAGCCCGTCGGCAGGGGACCTAAGTCTCCGCCTACCGCAGCATCTCCCTTTCCCTGATCCAGGCGGTAAAGGGCCGCCGTATCGGTAAAGAGTTTATCAAAATATTTCTCATCCACTTTTTCTTTCCGGCGCATGGACTTCGTTGTGCTCTCGATCAACGATCCTGCCGCATCCCGGAGAGATGCGGAGCCGTTGAACACCGGCGTTGTAAAGGTGTTTCCGGTATGGGACAAAAGCAGCTTAGCCGCCTGGATCTTCACGCTGTAGTGTTCATTTCCGTCGGTGCCTTCCGCAGCAAGATACTCCTGATATTCCGGCGTGTTCTGGGCCTTGGTGGTGACGGGTACATAGCCTTCCGTTTCCGAATAGGCGATCTGTACGTCATTGGTCAGAAGATACTGGGTAAAGAGCCAGGCAGCCAGAACTTCCTGGGGATCCCGTTTATTAAAAACACAAACGGAAGGTCCCTGGGAGATCATCTTCGGACTTGCGGGATCATACTGAGGGATGGGCATCACGGCAATATTGAACTTCACCAGTTTATCCGGTGCGATATCAAGCAAGGGCGCTTCCGAGCCCATCCAGGTGGCTCCTGCCGTGGAATCAATGGCGAAGATGCACTGCCCCGCATTTAAGAAGTTTCCGGGATAACTGGAGATCTTGAAGGTTGAGAATGCACCGTTTCCGGCGTGTGCTGCCACGGTCTTTAAGATCTCTTTGGTCTCATCTTTAAACAGGGAGATGTTACCGGCCGCATCGGAATACTCCGCCCCCTGCTGCCACAGCATCTGGATCATCATATTGTCCGTGGATTTGTAGATAAAGGGGATCATGACCTTCTGGCCGTTTACCGCGAAGTTCCCGTCTGCGTCCTTTTT
>JAFUUM010000010.1 GCA_017477805.1 Lachnospiraceae bacterium | reverse complement strand
GGATATGGAGTCCATATCTGACACCAAGAGTTCCAGACATTCTTTTTGATATATTTTTTTCCAGAGTTTCCCGACCCATCTTAGTTTTTCGCCCAAATGACCGCTGCCGCATGCGATCAGCTCTACGGGGTTCACCACTTTCCCGCATCCCAATTCCCAAAGCCCATCCCGGATTAGGGTCAGCTCCTCCTCAGAGGGATCTTCATGCTCTACTACAGGCAGTTGCCCCGGCAGTTCCGAACGCATAAACATGCTCACTGTCATTCGGCGTACCAGATTTAGTTCGATAGCGGTATCGTAATAATCATCCCATATTTTCGGTACAACCCTTTTCATTCTGCGCAGCCCAAAAAGTGTCCGTTTTACCGGATCTTCTTCTGCCATCCAGCTGTATGGCCACGGCCAACACCCGGGGGTGATCGACAGTTTTTCCCAGTTCAGTTCCACATTGATCAATTGATCACTCAGGGGCATGTCCAGCCGCTCCGCTTTCTCAGCAGCTGCTGCTTGGGTGCGCATGTGAAACTCTCTGCAAAAGAATGCAAACACCTTGTCCGGCATATCTTTATCCGCAAACAGAAGGTCCCAATCATTCGGCATTTGTTCGAACGTATAACTCCCATCCGGCAGACAGCGAAACAGTTTCAGTTCCTGATACTCCTCATCTAATAAATATGGTCTTTTTCGAGCAATACTCACAGCTTCTTCATACCGCCTTACGAAGAGTGCGACACGTACCGCGTTTCCCACCAGCAAATAGACACCCCGATCACTTGAAGCTCCCACAACACAAATACCTATCTCATCTTCATGCAAAAGCGTAACGGACTCGTGCACGTATTCTGCATATGCCGCTTCTTTGCCTTCCGTTTTGATGCCATCTGCTTCCTCAAGGGCTGAACGAAATAACTCTGCTTCCGCCCAGACCTTTTCCATAAGATCATCACATATAAACTCTCTGATCCTGCTCACATTCTTCCCCTCTTTCAAACTTTCTGATCGTTCCAAGGAAGCCCATACCGGTCCGGTGTTCTGCCGTTTCCTTTTTCAGCCGGGCAATCCCCTGCGCCACCATGTCTTCCCGGATCTCATTTCTTCTCTCTTCGACACTGTCATCCTTCATGCATTTGCTAAGAATGATGGCTTCCGTCAGCTTCCTGGCAAACCTGGCATTTCCAAAATGATCTCCTGATCTTGCTTCTTTAAAGTAGTTTTCCAGCAGGTTTCTTCCTCCCAACAGTTCATAGCCGTTTTCCGAAAGCATATAAGCCGTGATATCACACAGTTCAGAGACATTGTAGTCCTCAAAGTTAACGATCCGGCTGATCCTCGAGCGCAGACCATCATCCATTTTCAGAAACTCCTCCACTTCACCGGCATACATGGCAAAGATCACTGTCACATCCGGATACAGTTCCATGTATCTTACGAACTCTTTGATGGCTTCCATGCAAAATCCCTTGCCGTTGTCAGCCAGGAAAAATCCGGCTTCATCCACAAACAGCACACCGCCTCTGGCGGAGTCAAATGCCTTTGCGACCAGGGGTGCGGTATGGCCCACAAAACGTCCGATCAGCTGATCTCTGGAGGGGCTGACCATGACCGGAGCAGTGATACCCTGTTCAGCCAGCGCCTTTGCAACAAGATCAGCCGCGACACTCTTGCCAACACCGGGGTTTCCCGTAAAGATCATATTTCTATGGAGTTTCAGCAGGGGATTTCTGCTTTCTTCCACCGCCAACGCCGACATTTCGCGAAGCAGCGACTTCACATTGTGAAGTCCGGGCATTTGATCCAATTGTTCCGATGCGGTTTTCCCATCATCCGCTCTGCTCAACCGGAACATCTTATCCACATCGATGTGTTCCCCGTCAGCCCCCTGATCCAGATAGCTCCCGATCCACTCTTCCGAAAAGGCCCTGCCGGCAGCTTTCATCATTCGCGCTACGGACGACCTCAGTTCCTCATCGGAGGTGAATGCAGCGTTTTCATCTTTCAGCAGGTTCCTGCATACCTCTATATAATGATCGATCCCTGTCTTTTCCATCCGGAATACCATGGTATGATCCGGATCCAGCATCACCAGTTCCTGTACTGCCGGGGAATCAAATACGGAAGGTGCCACCCGGATCAGACGGATCTTGTCCGCGAATGCTTTCAGGATCTCTGTCTTTTGACCGATGCCCTGTGGGTCATCCAGGCCTTCCACATACAGATAATCCGTATCCAGAACTTCCAGGCAAGCCTGCACCTCCAGCATACGGCGCATGGATCCGCCCACGACGTTGTTTCCGGTATCATTTTCGTCGCCTTTGCTTTCCCTGCCCGCAAGGGACGCGCTTACGATCTTCAATTCATGCAGATTCTCGTCCGGGATCTCTGCGGCATACCCTTGCCAGAGATCCTCCACCTCATATTCCCGGCACCTGTTTTCGGCGATCTTAAGAAGGCCGCCCATATAAAGCGCGGCGATCTTGGCCTCTCGACTGCTGTCGGTCACCAGAAACACATTCCGGATCCCGGAAAGTGTCCTCCAGTTATTCTTTGCCTCGGGACTGTATCGATTCAGATCCGCTTTTCCTATTTCGGTACCGTATCTTACGATCTCACGAAGTGAGGGCGATACGGTCTCCGGATTTCCAAGGGCCTCCGTGTCCGTATTTTTCAGGGCAAGCACCCGGACCGGGACGGGGGCTCCCATCCCTAGCCCCACCAGTTTCACCTGTTCACCGAGCACCGGATATATTTTCAGTACTTTATCATGAAAGTATCCCATCTTATTCGCATTCCCCTTTCAGGATCTTATCTGCCACACCGTATTCAACAGCTTCTGCGGCCCTCATCCAATGGTCTCTGTCCGTATCCTTTACCACCTGTTTCAGACTCTTTCCGCAATTTTCCGCGAGGATCTCGTTTAACACCTTTTTGGTCTCCCGAATGTGTTCCGCTGCGATCTCCAGTTCGGAAGCCTGTCCTTCCATTCCTCCGGAGGGCTGATGGATCATCACCTCCGCATGGGGGAGCACATACCGTTTTCCGGGAGCACCGCCGGAGAGGATGACCGCACCCATGCTGGCTGCACGTCCCATACAGATCGTGGCCACATCCGGCCGGATATGCTGCATGGTATCGTAGATCGCAAGTCCGGCACTGACACTTCCGCCGGGAGAATTGATATATAGCTGGATATCCTCATCTCCCTTGGAAGCAAGTGCCAGAAGCTGCGCCACTACGGAAGCCGCCATCTCATCCGTGACCTCTCCGACGAGATACACGATCCGGTCCTCTAAATTCCTCGAAAAAATATCATTTGATCTGCCGTGTTCGTCCAACACGATTGGATTGATCACCATAAAACCCTCCCTTTCTTGACGTTCGTCATAAAACACCTAAAATATTCTTAAAACTAAATTCCTATTCATCGGAGAACCCATGAAACCTAATCTTTCCCTGTACCTACTTTCGATCCTGAAAGAAAACTCGAATGAAAACAGTCCCATGTCTCTTCAGGAGATCCGCGAAAAACTGGGCAGCACGTTCTATACTCCCCAAGGGGAGAAAGTACCGGATATCAAGACCATCCGCAGCAATCTGAAATCCATTGTGGATCTGATCGATGCCCGGACTTTCCTGGACCCTGCAGGCGAAACAGATGCTGAACTTACTCCTGTTGATACGGTTGATCTCGGTTTCTACATCGGCTGCTGTATCAGAAGTAACGGCGGCGGTTTTGAGCCCTATACTCCTGACAGTTCCGAAGAGACAGATGGCGTAAGATCACCGGAACTGTTTTTCTACTACAGGTCTCTTTTTCAGAAAAATGAGCTTACGCTCCTTTTGGATTCTCTTGAAGCTTATAACTACATCAGTGCCGAGGATATCACCTCCCTGGTCATCAAACTCCGGGGCCTTTCCCCGAAAGAACTGTCGGATTCTCCCAATAAAACATACCGTGGCGACTTTGCGGATGATCCCAGAGTCAATAAACGGGATGCTCTTCTTTTGGATAATCTGACGATCCTCCATCAGGCCATCGTCGAAGGGGATTTTGTAACCTTTTCAAACTGCTATTACAATGAAAAACATGTCCTGGTCCCCCGCGGAGAAAGCATCCGCCTCCGCCCCCTCAGGCTGATGTTCAACAACGGGTATTACTATCTTCTTGCCCTGCAATACAGCCGTAGTAAGGACGCGTTTGTTACCACCCACTACCGTGTTGACCGCCTGAAGAACGTGAGCTCTTTTGTTCCCTCTCCTGCGCAACGGGAACAGTACACTGCTGATGTTCCTGACGATGCCGCTTCCTACCGTCTCCATCATCCCGCGATGTACGGGGACGCGGAGATCCGCGCTGTCCTGCATGTAACAAACAGTGCTTTCATGTTGAATGTTCTGGCGGATACTTTTGGCACCACTGCCAGGATCACTCCTGTCAGTTCCGGTGATCCGGAATACCTGGAAGTCCGTGTACACGCTGCCGAGGGCGGTATCCTCAAATTCGCTACGGAATACTGTGCAGATGTTTTGGTACGCTCTCCGGAAACCCTTGCAGAAAAAGTGCAGTCCGATCTGGAGCAGTCCCTCGCTTCTTACCGGGCTCAAAGGCTGACCTGCCGTACCCAGTCCGGAATATAGGGGTTCATATAAGAGTTTACGGAGCTTATGTTTTTCGGTCCTACAAAAAAGCAGGGATATTCCGGCTTTTTCATGGGATACGCTCCTTCCCCGTCGCTGTAATAGATCAGACCACCAATGCGGTCACCTTTTTTTTCATATTCTTTTATCTTTTCAAATACCGGTCGGAAATCCGTTCCGCCGCCTCCGGTAAAGGAGTGATGTTCGGAAAGAAAATCCTGTGCGGAATCTGCAGTCAGCAGGCTTTCCGTCGTGATCCTCGTATCACATTCAAGGTAACAGATCTTATTCACCTGCACGGTCCTGCCCAGATCTTTCAGCAGGCTTTTCGTTTCCGCAAGGAAATCCGGC
>JAFUUM010000182.1 GCA_017477805.1 Lachnospiraceae bacterium | reverse complement strand
TAATAGGGCATACCGTTGTAGCCGAACATTTCAAAGCATAATAAAAGAGATGATACCGGGCAGTTGGTGATGCCGCAGAACAGAGCCCCCATGCCGATGGCCGCACAGAGAGGCGCGTTAAAACCAAGGATCTGACCGTAAAGGCAGCCGAAAGTCGCTCCAACATAGAGGGCCGGCACGATCTCACCGCCCTTATATCCCGCTCCCATGGTCAATGCGGTAAAGAGGATCTTCATGAGGAACGCCTCGTAGGGAGCCTTGCCCTCAAAGGCCATTTCGATGACCCCGAAACCGGAGCCGTTGTAATACCGGTTCCCGACAAGTAAAGTCATGATCAGGACAAGAACACCGGCGATAAAGATCCGGATAAAGGGGTTCCTGAAAAATCTCTGATACAGTTCTGCACTCTTTTTCAGCGCGATACAGAAAAAGATGCTGACGCCGGCGCAAAGCACTGCGAGGATGCAGGCTTTTATCGCGGTCTCCACCGTAAAATCCGGTACCACGTTGACCGGGAATAAGTCCGGCTTGGTCCCAAGAAGATTTGCCACGTTGGCGGAAACCAGGGCTGCAAGCACGCAGGGGATCAGGGAGCCGTAGTACATGACGCCGACACTCTCGATCTCCATGGCAAGAAAAGCTGCCGCCATGGGGGTTCCAAAAAGGGCCGCAAAGGCTGCACTCATACCGCACATGGTCAGGACCTTCTGGTCACTCTCATCCTGTTTTAAAAGGCCTCCGATATTGAAGCCGATGCTGCCGCCGATCTGGAGCGCCGCACTCTCTCTGCCTGCGGATCCGCCCGTTAAATGGGTCAGGATCGTGGATACAAAGATCAGAGGCGCTTTTCTCTTGGGCAGATGGTCTCCTGCGGAAATGGAGGTGATCACCAGGTTAGTACCCCGGTCCTTATCCGTATCGAAGAAATGATACAGAGCCGCAATGGCAAGACCTGCGATAGGCAGGCAGAAGATCAGCCAGTCGTGGGCTTCCCGAAGTTCCGTTGCGATACGGATGCCGTGATAAAAGGCGGCTCCGATGCAGCCGATGAGGCCGCCCATGCCGATGCCCATGACAAACCACTTGAGGGTGGTCAAAAGTCTTCTGATCTGATGTTTATAATGTGGTTCTTTGTTTTCTGTTTCCGTTGTCATGTCCCCTTTAATATGTAACCTCTTACTTTACAGAAACCTCACCGGCCAGCACACGCTTGTAATCCTCCAGGTTCTTCTGCAGAAGATCCGGGGTGCTGAGGCCGTAAGGACATTTGCTCATGCAGTGACCGCAGTGGAGGCAGTTTTCGATCTTGCTCATCTTCTCCTGCCATGCGGGTGTCAGCCAGTCATCGGAAGGTGCACGGCGGAGCATCAGGCTCATGCGGGCACAGTTATTGATCTCGATGCCTGCAGGACAGGGCATGCAGTAACCGCAGCCTCTGCAGAATTCTCCGCAAAGTTCCTCTCTGTCGTGATCGATGATGGCTCTGATCTCATCATCCATAGCGGGCGGGGCCTCGTTATAAGACAGGAATTCTTCCAGTTCCCGCATCCGCTGAACGCCCCAGATGGGCAGTACGTTGTCATATTGTGCCGCAAAGGCATAGGCGGCACGGCTGTTGGTGATGAGACCGCCGGATAAGGATTTCATGGCGATAAAGCCCATGTTGTGGGCTTTGCAGGACTCTACGAGTTCGATGTCCTTCTCACTTGCCAGATAACAGAAGGGGAACTGCAGGGTCTCGTACAAACCGGATTCGATGGCTTCGTGAGCCACTGCCAGACGGTGATTGGTGATACCGATGTGACGGATCATGCCCTCTTCCTTGGCTTTTGCCGCTGCTTCATAAAGGCCCGTGCCGTCGCCGGGCTTCGGACAAAAGGCAGGGTTATGGAACTGATAGATGTCCACATGGTCTGTCTTTAAGTTCTTCAGGGATGTTTCCAGATCCCACTTTAAGGCATCTCCTGTCTGGGCTCCCGTTTTTGTTGCGATAAAAAGTTTGTCCCGTACGTCGGAAAGTCCCTCTCCCAGCTTGATCTCACTGTCGGAGTAGGCTCTTGCGGTATCAAAAAAGTCGATGCCGTGCTCAAAGGCATAGCGGGCAAGGTCTGCCGCATCCTTTACGCTGATGCGCTGAATGGGAAGGGCGCCGAAGCCGTTTTTGCAGACGGTAATGCCTGTAGATCCAAGTGTGACTCTATCCATGATATCCTCCTCAGAATGATCAGATAAACTGTTCGATGGCTTTGTTCAGCTCTTTCAGTGCTTCCTCATCGCCGCATTCCACCGCGTCGACGATGCAGTGATCAATGTGGTCCTTCAGGATGATCTTGCCGGTGTTATTGATGGCGGAACGCACGGCTGCAAGCTGGATCAGCACCTGACTGCAGTCCTCTCCGTCCTCCACCATCTGGCGGACCTTCTCTAAGTGGCCGATGGCCTTAGAAAGCCGGTTTAATACCGCTTTTGTATTCTTATGGGTATGTCCGTGACCGTGGGAATGGTCGTGATGACCTTCATGCTCGTGATCATGGCCCTCGTCATGGTGATGTCCATGGCTGTGGGTGTACACGTTCCCGTTCTCATCCACATGGGTGTGGGTATGTTCATGCTCGTATTCAAATTCGTGTTCGTGGTTATGCTCATGTTCGTTCATTGGTACTCAAATACTCCTGTAATGCCTGTAAAACTTGATATTGTAAAAACATCATAGCAAGTAACGCCCGGGGCTTCAACACTAAAATAACGCCGAGGCAGATGCCCCGGCGTCTGTTTTATGCTCTGGAAACGATCTCGCCTGCCCATTCGATGGCGGCGTCGATGTGGGGACGGAAGTTCTCCTCTCCCACTGCTTCCACGAAGCGAGCTTTCTGCATGGTGTTCATGGGCTGCTCATTGACATGAGAGAACACCAGGGTGATACCCTGCTTTTGGCATCTTGCATAGAACTGTTCCAAAGAGTGCATAGCGGTTGCATCCAGTGCGGGTACACCGCGCATTCTCAGGATGATGACCTTGGTGTTGGCAGAAAAGTCGATGGCTGCGATCTGCTCCGCATCGCCGAAGAACATGGGGCCGGAGATCTCGAAGACACGGACGTGCTTCGGCAGGGGCTTTAACTTAAATCCGTCGGGATCTTCCTCAGGATCGTAAGCCTTCCAGCCTTTGATCTGGGACTCGTCGCTCATTCTCTTCATAAAGAGGATAACGGCAAAGGCCATACCGATCTCGATGGCAACAACCAGGTCGAATACCACGGTCAGGACAAAGGTGGTAACAAGAACAACGATATCGCTCTTGGGAGCGGTCTTGCACAGATGTACAAAAGTACGCCACTGGCACATGTTGTAAGCAACCATGAACAGGATAGCTGCGATGGTGGGCATGGGGATCAGGGCTGCATAAGGCATCAGCACTACGAGTACCAGCACAAGCGTGATGGCATGTACGATACCGGCCACGGGAGTACGGCCGCCGTTCTTGATGTTGGCAGCGGTACGGGCGATGGCACCTGTTGCAGGGATACCGCCAAATAGAGCGGAACCGATGTTACCGGCACCCTGGGCGATGAGTTCCATGTTGGATCTGTGATGGGAGTTGATCATACTGTCTGCAACAACGCAGGACAGCAGGGACTCGATGGCTGCCAGCACGGCAATGGTAAAGCCGTTGGACATGGCATCTCCCACTGCGGAAAGGGTAAATACCGGTGTGTGGAAGGTGGGCAGCTTATTGCTGATCTGATACAGGTCACCGATGGTGTTTACGGGAAGTCCGGAAAACTTCACGATGAGGATGCCTGCAATAACAGCGATGAGGGAGCCGGGGATCTTGTCCCAGGACTTGGGCCACAGGATCAGGATTGCAAGACTGATGAGGCCGATGAGCACCGCATAGGGATTGATGGTGGCTACGTTTGCCACAAAGGCTTTTACCTTATCCATGGTCTCGATGGTCACGGTACCTGCGGGATAGGTAAGGCCGAAGAAATCCTTGCACTGACCGATAACGATGGTCACGGCGATACCGGCGGTAAATCCGGTGGTGATGGTGTAGGGGATGAATTTGATCAGTCCACCCAGTCTGAGAACACCCATCAGGATCAGAAGCACACCGGCGATAATGGTGGCCATCATCAGGCCTTCCATACCGTTTTTCGCAACGATACTGGCAACAATGGTGGCAAAGGCCGCGGTAGGTCCTGCGATCTGGACTCGGGATCCGCCGAAGAAGGAGATCAGGAAACCTGCCACAATGGCGGTGTAGAGACCTTCTTCCGGACGAACGCCGGAGGCAAGCGCCAGCGCAATGGACAGGGGCAGTGCGATGATGGCCACGATGATACCGGAGACCAGATCGGTGATAAACTGCTTCCCGTCGTAGTGCTTCATGGTGCTGAACAACATAGGTTTGATCTTATCTTTACTTGCGAGACTCATTTTCTTCCTCTTTTTCCTTTAAATAAACTTCACTCAATTTCTTTTTATGAACATACAGCCCCCGTCTGTCATGGGATCCGTCATGTACTTTGAATACGTTCAATCGAAGGGCATTCATACATACGCAGAAGATGGAAAGGCCCATGGCCGCTGCGACGTAGATGGGTTTCATGGCGATCCCGTAGAGGCCCATGGCCAGAGGAATACAGCCGATATTGAAAACAAATGCCCAGAAAAGGTTTTGTCTGATATTCCGAATGGTGGCCCGGCTGAGGCGTATGGCTGCGGAAACATCCGTCAGGCGGCTCTTCAGGAGCACCACATCCGCAGCATCCACGGCAACATCGGTACCGGCTCCGATGGCCATACCGATATCCGCTCTGGTCAGAGCAGGGGCATCGTTGATGCCGTCTCCTACCATGATGAC
>JAFUUM010000181.1 GCA_017477805.1 Lachnospiraceae bacterium | reverse complement strand
GAGGTCCAGAAAAGCCTGCATCTGGGCATAGGATAATTCCTTAGCAAGAACACGGTATCTGGACTCGGGGTGTTCCGTTGCGTATCTGCGGACATCCGTGATATTCAGGTCAAAACAGGCCTGCAGAGCCGCCATGGTGGGTTCCATGTACTCTTCTTTTTCCAAAAGCTGCTTGGAGTCCAGAACCAGGCTGTATACCTTCTGGCTTGTCGCCAAAATAGAGCCGTTGGCATCCAGGATATCGCCCCGTCTGTAGGGCAGGGTCGTGGAGTCATAGGCCTGCTGGGACAGAACCTGTCGTTTATAAGTTTCTCCGTTATCTCTTCCAATGAGGAAAAGTCTTACGCTTAATCCCAAGAAAGCCAGCAGTACTATGATGAACAGTACTACCAGCTTTTTCTGCATTCTGGAGGAAAACCGCCTCCTGGTGCTCTTCGGCTTTGTATTCTCTTGTCTTTTTCCCTCTTCTTGCACAGCAACTACCTACTATCTCTTCATCAGTCGCCTTCCGGAAGATCCGCCACCTGGTAAACGTAGTCCTGGCTGGCATCGTGGATCTTAACTATCTGGCCTTCCTTTGCATAGGTCATGCCCAGCTCACCGATGGCAACTGCTTTGATCTGGTCAAGATCAATACTGCTGTTAATTC
This sequence comes from Lachnospiraceae bacterium, assembly GCA_017477805.1. Taxonomy (GTDB): domain Bacteria; phylum Bacillota; class Clostridia; order Lachnospirales; family Lachnospiraceae; genus SIG336. The sequence goes on along the minus strand of JAFUUM010000181.1, from coordinate 3,357 downwards.
TATTATATTTTTCATCATTTGCAAGTTTCATTTCGTTGTACTGGCTCTCGAGCTTGGTGATGTGCTTTGCCCGCGCCGTTACGTCAGCCTGCAGTTCGATATAAGAACAAAGCATGGCAGCCACCATGATCACTGCGGTGGCAAGGACCATTGCCATACCCAGGTTCATGTGGTTTACACGCTCTCTGTTTCTTCTGATGGCCTGGTGGTGTACTTCTTTTACCCGCTCAGGTCTTGCGTCATTTACTTTCGGTGCAGCAGATCCGTATACGTATGCTGCTCTTCTTCTCTCTTCCATGATATTACTTCCTTTTCATAATCTCCCTCTCCGGTTCCTTCCCTGGTGCCGGAGGCTGCGCTTTTCTAAATGTGTTCAAACACTCGAAGCTTCGCGCTTGCCGATCTGCTGTTCTCTTCCAGTTCCCTCTCGGAAGGGAGGATCGGCTTTCTTGTGATCACCTTGCCCTTTGACTTTCTGCCGCAGGTGCAGACTGGAAATTCCGGTGGACAAATGCAAGGGTCTTCATTTCTCTTAAATGCTGTCTTTACGATCCGGTCTTCCAGGGAGTGGAAGGTGATGATGCAGAGCCTTCCTCCGGGATTTAACAGATCGATGAGTTCATCCATGGACTCCTGCAGCACATCCAGCTCGCGGTTGCAGGCGATGCGGATGGCCTGAAATGTTCTTTTGGAAGGATGGCCTCCCGTTGCACGGATCTTGGCCGGTATGGAGGCCCGGATCAGTTCGTTCAGCTCAAAAGTGGTCTCGATGGGTTTCTTTTCCCGCTCCTGCACAATGTGCTTTGCGATGTTCTTTGCGAAACGGTCTTCTCCGTAGTCCCGGATCATGTGGAAGATCTCGGTCTCGGACCAGGTGTTTACGATCTCTCTTGCTGTCAGCGTCTGCCTTTGATCCATCCGCATGTCCAGCCCAGTGTCTACGTTATAGGAAAAACCTCTTTCGGCGGTATCTAACTGATAAGAAGAAACACCCAGGTCAAGGACGATGCCGTCTACCTTATCTACGCCGATCTCTTTCAGTCTTGCGGAGGCGTTTCGGTAGTTATCCCGGAGGATGGTTACGTGGTCTCCGAAGGGCTCCAGCCTCTTGCCGGCTGCGGTGATGGCTGCTTCATCCTGATCGATACCGATGAGTCTTCCCGTTCCGGTAAGCTGCTTCAGGATCGCTTCGGAATGTCCGCCGCCCCCCAGGGTTCCATCCACGTAGATGCCATCGGGCTTTATCTTCAATTCTTCGATGGTCTCGTTTAAGAGGACCGAATAATGTTTGAATTCCATCTTTATCCCGTTATCAGAAGCGGATGCCAAGATCCGTCAGGTGCTCCATGATGTCTCCCATTTCTTCATAAGAAGTAGCCCCTGCTTCGTACCGATCCTTGCTCCAGATCTCGACTTTGTTGTTGACGCCGGCAGAAACCACCTCTTTGGTAATGCCTGCGTATTCCCGGAGATTGGCGGGGATCAGTGCTCTTCCCTGCTTATCGATCTCCACTTCCGCAGCTCCTGCGAAGAAGAAGCGGACGAACTGACGTCCTTCCCTGCTGGTCAGCGGCAGTGCGGAAAGGCCTTCCTGGACCTTCTGCCATTCATCCTCGGCATAAGCAAACAGGCAGCCGTCCAATCCCTTTGTCACGACGAACTTGTCTCCAAATCCTTCGCGAAACTTTGAGGGGATGATCAGCCTGCCTTTGGGATCAGTATTATGTTCGTATTCACCCATGAACATACTCATGAACTTCTCCCTTGTGCACCACTTTCTACCACTTTTACTCCACTTCGCTCCACTTTTAAGGTCATTTTACAGAAAGATATGGTATTTTGCAAGTGGTTGAACAATCAGGAATCCTTGATTCTACGCGCAAAAAAGGACATCCGCCGGGAGTTTTCTCCCAGGGATGTCCTAAAGTGTCTGAAAATATTGTGTCGGGTTACATAACAACCACTAGATGTTGTGGGGCGGTTTACAAAATGATATCAGGCAACGAAATAGGTGAGCGGCGTTCACTTTTATCATTGTTTGGATGAAAGTTTTATCGTGTTACAACAAAAGCCCCTCGGAAACCATCCATTTGGTCCCGAGGGGCTTACTATTGATTTCTATTATGAATTGTGATCCGAATTATACATTGAATCTAAATAAGATCACATCTCCGTCTTTTACCACATAGTCCTTACCTTCCATACCGACTACGCCCTTTTCTCTGGCGGCGGCCAGGGAACCGTACTCCATCAGATGGTCATAGGAAACAACCTCTGCTTTGATGAAGCCACGCTCGAAGTCGGTGTGGATCTTGCCGGCTGCCTGAGGTGCCTTTGTACCGACCTTGATGGTCCAGGCTCTGCACTCATCTTCTCCCGCTGTCAGGAAACTGATAAGACCAAGGAGCTTATAGCTTGCCTTGATGAGCTTGTCCAGGCCGGACTCGGAAAGCCCGAGGTCTTCCAGGAATGCAACCTTTTCTTCGGGATCCAGTTCGGAGATCTCAGCTTCGATCTGAGCACAGATGGTGAATACTTCACTTCCGGTCTCGGAAGCATATTTGCGGACTGCCTGTACGCCGGCGTTGCTTGCGCCATCGTCTGCCAGATCATCTTCCTTAACGTTTGCTGCGTAGATCACGGGCTTTGCGGTCAGCAGGTTGTAACCCTTAAAGAGGGCCTGCAGATCCTCGTCATCACCCACTTCGAAGTTCTTCGCCAGCTCGTTTGCTTCCAGATGAGCCTTTAATCTCTCCAGCAGTTCCAGTTCCTTGCCTGCTGCCTTATCCATACGAGCGGTCTTGGCCACTTTGGAGATACGTCTCTCCAGCACTTCCAGATCTGCAAAGATCAGCTCCAGGTTGATGGTCTCGATATCTCTCAGGGGATCGATGTTGCCGTCCACGTGGACCACGTTGCTGTCTTCAAAGCAACGAACCACGTGTACGATAGCGTCGGTCTCACGGATGTTTGCCAGGAACTGGTTTCCAAGGCCCTCGCCCTGGGATGCGCCCTTTACAAGACCAGCGATATCAACGAATTCGATCACCGCGGGAGTCACCTTTTTGGTATTATACAGCTTGCCCAGGTTCTCGATCCTCTTATCCGGCACAGCCACGATACCCACGTTGGGGTCGATGGTTGCAAAAGGATAGTTGGCCGCAAGGGCACCTGCATTGGTCAGTGAATTGAACAGGGTACTTTTTCCGACATTGGGAAGTCCCACGATTCCTAATTTCATACTTCCTCTACATCTCCTTTATTTTCAAGTGTTTCCGGACTTTGGCTCAGCGTTTTACGCCATTTTTTACGCCATCTGCTATCAACTTATATCGGCTTTTAATGACTTATATAAGG
>JAFUUM010000180.1 GCA_017477805.1 Lachnospiraceae bacterium | reverse complement strand
GAAGGATATTATTACCGTCCCCGTGTGGATATTGAGCTGTTAGAGCAGTACCACGAAGGCATCATCTGTCTCTCGGCCTGTCTGGCGGGTGAGATCCCCAGGCTGATCCGCAGGGGCCTTACCGCGGAAGCGGAAAAGGCGGCCCTCCGGTACCGGGATATCTTTGGAGAAAACAACTTCTTTTTAGAAATGCAGGATCACGGTATCCCTGATCAGCAGCTGGTAAACACCGAGCTTCTGAACATGAGCAAGAAACTGGGTATCCCCCTGGTGTGCACCAATGACTGCCACTATACTCTGGCGGATGATGCCCAGGCTCACGATATCCTTCTCTGCATCCAGACCGGCAAGAAAGTGTCGGATGAAAACCGCATGCGGTATGAGGGCGGCCAGTACTACGTCAAGAGCGAAGATGAGATGCGGATGATCTTCCCGTATGCATCGGAAGCCCTGGAAAACACCCAGAAGATCGCGGACAGATGTCATGTGACCATCGAATTCGGTCATACAAAACTCCCCCGGTTTGATGTGCCCGAGGGCTTTGATTCCTGGACCTATCTGTGCTATCTGTGTGAAAACGGCCTGAAGGAACGTTATCCAGAAAGCGAGTACGCGGACAGACTTCCGGAACTGAAGTCCCGTATGGAGTATGAACTGGGGGTCATCCACACCATGGGATACGTGGATTACTTCCTTATTGTTTGGGACTATATCAACTACGCCAAAGAACATGACATTGTTGTCGGTCCCGGAAGAGGATCGGCAGCAGGAAGTATTGTTTCTTACTGCCTGAAGATCACGGACATCGATCCCATCCGGTACAGCCTGATCTTCGAGCGTTTCCTAAACCCGGAACGTGTATCCATGCCTGATATTGACGTGGACTTCTGCGCCATCAGACGTCCCGAGGTCATTGATTACGTTCGCAGAAAATACGGGGACGATAAGGTCATCCAGATCATCACCTTCGGTACCATGGCAGCCAAGGGTGTGATCCGCGACGTGGGTAGAGCACTGGATCTACCCTATGCAAGATGTGATGCCCTTGCCAAGATGGTCCCCAACGAATTGAACATCACTCTGGATAAGGCTCTTGAGATGAACCGGGAGATGAAGGATCTTTACGATGCCGACCCGGAGATCAAGAACCTGCTGGATATGTGCCGGAAACTGGAGGGTCTGCCCAGGAATACCTCCATGCATGCAGCCGGTGTTGTTATCTGCTCCGAGCCCGCAGAGGACCTTGTTCCCCTGGCAAGAGCCCAGGACGGCTCCATCACCACCCAGTTCACCATGACCACCATCGAGCGGCTGGGACTTTTGAAGATGGACTTCCTCGGCCTTCGGAACATCACCGTGATCCAGAATGCCTGCCGCATGATCGAAAAGAACCACGGTACCTATCCGGATATGCTGAAGATCGACTATAACGACGCAAAAGTACTGGATCTCATCGGCTCCGGAAAATGTGAGGGTATCTTCCAGCTTGAGAGCGGCGGTATGAAAGGGTTCATGAAGGAACTGCGGCCAAGGTCCCTTGAGGATGTTATCGCAGGTATCTCCCTGTACCGTCCCGGCCCCATGGACTTTATCCCTCAGTACATTGCGGGTAAGAATAACCCCGAGGCCATCGTTTACGATACCCCGGAACTGGAGCCCATTCTGGCCCCGACCTACGGCTGTATCGTCTATCAGGAACAGGTTATGCAGATCGTGCGGGATCTCGGCGGCTTCTCCCTTGGGGAGAGCGATAACGTCCGTCGTGCCATGAGTAAGAAAAAGCAGCACGTCATGGAAGAAGCCCAGCACGACTTTATCTACGGAAATCCGGAGAAGAACATCCCGGGATGCGTATCCAAAGGGATCCCCGAAGAAGTGGGAGCCCGGATCTTCGGCAAGATGATGGACTTTGCCAAGTACGCCTTTAACAAATCCCATGCGGCATGTTATGCGGTGGTGGCGTACCAGACGGCCTACCTGAAATGTTATTATCCCGTGGAGTACATGGCGGCGCTCATGACTTCCGTCATCGATAACACCGGCAAGGTCTCCGAGTACATCATGAACAGCCGGGCCATGGGCATCGAACTTCTGCCACCCGACATCAACGAAGGCGAGAGCGGCTTCTCCGTTTCCGCAACGGCCGAAGGAAAGCCTGCCATCCGCTATGCCCTGACAGCAATCCGTTCCGTGGGACGCCCCGTTATCGACGCCATTGTTGCCGAACGAGAAGAGAGAGGTAAGTACACAAACCTGCAGGACTTTTTGACACGTATGTCAAAAACGGACGCGGGAGTGAATAAAAAGGCCATCGAGAATTTTATCAAGGCGGGAGCCTTCGACTCCTTCGGCGGCACAAGACTCCAGTACATGGCGGTCTATGAGAAGATCCTGGATAACATCCATCAGGACAAGAGCGGCATTGCCGGACAGATGAGCCTCTTCGATCTTGTCAGCGAAGAACAGAAAAAGGACTTTGAGATCAAACTCCCGGACATCGGCGAGTACGAGAAAGAACAGAAACTGGCATTTGAAAAGGAAGTGCTGGGGATCTACGTCAGCGGACATCCTCTGGACCAGTACCGTGCCCTTTGGGAAAAGCAGGTTACCGCAAAGACTACGGACTTTATGATGGCAGATGCCGGGGAAGACGGGGGAGAAGCCGCTGCAGAGGCAGACCAGAGTACCCTGGAAGACAACGTTATGGTCAAAGTCGGCGGCATGGTGGCGGACAAGAAGATCAAGTACACAAAGAACAACCAGACCATGGCCTTTATCACGTTAGAAGACCTGGTGGGTTCCATGGAAGTCATCGTTTTCCCCAAGACCTATGAGCAGTACGGTACGAAACTGTATGAAGACGCCAAGGTCTTTATCGAGGGACGGGTATCCTTGGAAGAAAACAAGGATGCCAAACTGATCGCCCAGAAGATCACGGCTTTTGAGGACCTTCCGAAGAAGGTCTGGATCCGGTTTGAGAACATGGAGGCCTATGAAGCCGACCGCTCGGAGCTCCAGGACCTCTTTGACCTTTATCCCGGAAAGGATGAGGTCGGCATCTTTATTGCCGCAACAAGACAGATGCAGGTCCTTCGACGCTACCGCGTCAATTCCGCGGGAGATCTCATCGATCTTTTGAAGACCCGCTACGGTGAGGCAAATATCAATATCAAATAACGGCTGAACGACTTTGTTGAAAAAATCACAAAAATGGGATATGATGTAGTGTGATTATTTAGTTTGTAAGCGTTATTCGCAGAAATGAGGCAATCTATGGCAAGCAAAAATAAAGTGAAAACAATCGCAGTACTGACCAGCGGCGGCGATGCCCCCGGTATGAACGCTGCAATCCGTGCCGTAGTCAGAAAGGCACTGAGCAGAGGCGTACAGGTAAAGGGTATCAAGAAGGGCTATCAGGGCTTATTGAACGAAGAGATCTTTGATATGGACGCACACAGCGTTTCCGATATCATCCAGAGAGGCGGTACCAT
>JAFUUM010000179.1 GCA_017477805.1 Lachnospiraceae bacterium | reverse complement strand
TCCGGTGAAAAACGAAAAAGGAAAGACGGCTTGTTACGTCGGGGCAGATGTTTCCCTGGATTACATGGCGGATTACATCAAAGATTTTCTGGTAAAGGTGATCCTGATCCTGGCCGGTTTCTTTATTCTCATCATCTATTACAGCATCTGGTCCACGGAGCGTTATATCACTTACCCCATCAGCAGCATGGCTGTCAGTGTGGACCATTTCTCCAAGGCGGGAGAAGATCAGGAAGTACTGGATGCCAACGTAAAAGAGATCAGGGCACTGGATATCCATACGGGAGATGAAGTGGAAAAACTCTATCAGGCCATCTGCCGCATGACTCTGTATCAGGCAGAACAGATGCGAAGCCTCAGGCGATTATCTGAGTCCACGGCAAAGATGCAGGATGGTCTGATCGTGTCCATGGCGGACATGGTGGAAAGCCGGGATACCGATACGGGAGCCCATGTCCAAAAGACCGCAGCCTACGTAAAGATCATCGTAGAAGGGTTAAAGAGAAAAGGCTATTACGCGGAGAAGCTGACACCCAAGTTCATCTCCGACGTGGAACGCTCTGCCCCCCTTCATGATGTGGGAAAGATCCACGTTTCCGATAAGATCTTAAATAAACCCGGTCCGCTGACGGAAGATGAGTTTGAGGCCATGAAGACCCATACCACCATGGGCAAGAAGATCATGGAAAACGCCATCAGTACCGTACAGGGAGAGAACTACCTAAAAGAAGCCAGGAACATGGCAGCGTATCATCACGAACGCTGGGACGGCGCAGGATATCCCGAGGGGCTTCATGGTGAAGTGATCCCGTTATCTGCCCGGATCATGGCGGTGGCGGATGTGTTTGATGCACTCACATCCCCCAGGGTCTATAAACCCGCGTATCCGCTGGAGGAAGCTCTTGCCATCATCGAAGAGGGATCCGGTACCCAGTTCGATCCCAAGTGTGTGGAAGTATTTATGGATTCCCTGACGGAAGTCAAGGTAGTCCTTAAGAAGTATAACCAGGTTTGATCATAGGAGATCCATACCGATGAAAACGAATAAAAAGGCCTGCCGCATTTTTGCGGCGGCGCTTTCGGTCCTTTGTATCGGATCGGCTTGTTTGTACATAAATACGGAGTCTCTGGCGGCGGAGAATACCACAAATGCGGTCACCGCCGCTTCTTCTGATGCTTCGGGAGAAGAAGTGGGGGGCGGATATGCTGCCACGGGACAGATCGGAAACGTGGGTTATACCACCATGATCTACGATGCCCTCAACGGTCTTCCCACATCGGATGCAAATTGCATCGCGGCCTTATCCGACGGCTATATCTGGATCGGCGGCTACAGCGGTATCATCCGCTATGACGGCAGAAATTTCGAGAGACTGGATGCCTCAAATGGTCTGACCAGCGGACGTGCTATTTTTGAAGACAGTAAGGGACGGGTCTGGATTGGCACCAATGATAACGGCGCGGTCATGCTGGAAAACGGTGAGCCTACCCGGTACACCTACGAAGAAGGTCTGCCGTCTTCCTCCGTCCGAGCCTTTGCCGAGGACAGCGCCGGAAACGTCTATATCGGCTCTACCGCAGGCTTATCCTATGTGGATGACGATATGCATCTCCATCAGGTGGATGAGGATGTCTTAAATAACGAGACTGTGGAGCAGCTTTCCGCGGATGCAGACGGCAAGGTCTACGGATGCACCTATAACGGGACCGTCTTTACCGTAAAAGACGGGGAGATGCAGATCTCCTATACGGCGGAAGATATCGGTATCCCGAGGATCACCACCATCTATGCGGATCCCCGTTACACCGAAAAAGTCTATCTGGGAACCGGTACCAGTGCCATTTATTACGGGGAGTTCGGAAACCAAAAATCCGCCTATAAACGCATCGAAGTGTATCCCATGGATAGCGTATCCCGTATCGTACTCGCCTGCGGCCGGATCTGGGTCAATTCCGACAAGATGGCCGGATACCTGGACGAAAACAATACGTTCCGGGAGCTGACTGATAACCCTCTTCGTACCGTGGAGATGATCACCTCGGATTATCAGGGCAACATCTGGATGGCTTCCTCCAGACAGGGCGTCATGAAAGTTGTGACCAACAATTTCCGGGAACTGACGACCCGGGCCGGGATCAATACCGGAACGGTAAATTCCACCTGCATGTACAAAGGGCTTTTGTACGTGGGTGCAGATAACGGTCTGTTTGCCCTGGATTCCAAGTATCAGCAGGTAAAGACAAAACTGACGGAAGAACTGGAAGGCGTCCGGATCCGCTGCCTGACGGCTGACGATAACGGCAACCTCTGGGTGGCCACCTATGACGGTGTCCACGGTCTGATCAATGAGACGGAAAGCGGAAAGATCCGGAAGTACAACGTAGACGACGGCATGGTGGATAACAAGATCCGCTGTATCACCATGGCATCCGACGGTTCCGCCATTGTCGGTACAAACGGCGGTTTAAACATTATCAAAGGCGGTATGGTCATCCGGGCAGTCGGCGCCTCCGAGACTCTGACCAATACGGTATTTTTGACCGTGGCAGAGGGAGAGAACGGTACGGTGTATGCAGGTACCGACGGCGACGGGATCTATGCCATCACCGGACACAAGGTCCAAAAGATCGGCAGGGAACACGGCCTCACCAGCGATGTGATCCTCCGCATCACCAGAGATGATAAGCACGGCGTGCACTGGATCATCACATCCAATTCCATTGAGTATTTAAAGGACGGCCATATCACCAACGTGACCACCTTCCCCTATAACAACAACTTCGAGATCTTCTGCGACAGCAGCGACAATCTTTGGATCCTCTCATCCATGGGGATTTACTGCATGAATGCGGAAGAGATGCTGAACAATACTGTGACGGACTATCGGCTTTATACCGTATCAAACGGTCTTCCGGGGGCGCCTACGGGCAACGGCTTCAGTCACCTCGACAAAGAGGGAAACCTTTATGTGTCGGAACGTTCCGGCGCCTGTGTCGTCAACGTGGAACACTATTTTGAAAAGGACAGCAAAGTCCGGATCAACTTAGGATCCATTACCTGTAACGATGAAAACATCCTCCCGGATGCAGACGGAGTTTTCACGATCCCTGCGGTTATGGGACGTATCGTCATCTCCCCTGCGATCCTGGATTATTCCATGACGGATCCCCTGATCCATGTTTACCTGGAAGGCACGAAAGATCCCGGTATCACTTCGGAACGCAGTACCCTTTCTTCCCTGGAATATACGGGACTTGGGTACGGGGATTACACCCTCCATGTTCAGATCCTGGACAAGACATCGAAAGAGATCTATCAGGATGAGACCTTCCGTATCGTCAAAAAACCGGCTTTCGGGGAACTGATGGTGGTCAGAGTTGTGATCTTCCTGGTACTTGCACTTTTCGTTGCGTTCATCGTGTGGCGCGTTATTGCCGGCACCGTGGTCCAGAAACAGTATGAGGAGATCCGGCTTGCCAAGGATGAGGCGGAGCGGGCCAATACCGCAAAATCAAGGTTCCTTGCAAACATCTCCCATGAGATCCGTACCCCCATCAATACCATCATGGGTATGGACGAGATGATCCTCAGAGAAGACGCCCGGGCTGTGCCGAAGGGGTATTTCCTGTCCATGATCAACTACGCTCTGGATATCCGAAATGCATCGGAATCCCTGCTGAGCCTGATCAATGACCTTCTGGATATGAGTAAGATCGAATCCGGCAAGATGCATCTTGTGGAACAGTCTTATGACACTCAGAATATGCTCCGATCCATCGTTTCCATGATCCGCGGCCGCAGCAACGAAAAGGGCCTGACCTTTGACGTTGTCATCGACGAGATCCTGCCGAAGACCCTGTACGGCGATTTCGGAAAGATCAAGCAGGTGGTGATCAACCTCCTGACCAATGCTTTAAAATACACGGATGTGGGCGGTTTCTGTCTGAACGTTACCATGGAGGAACGGGTGGATAAAGAATGCACCCTGCGGTTCTCCGTCGTAGATACGGGTATCGGTGTCAAACCCGAGGATATGGACAAGCTCTTTAACGCATACGAGCGTTTGGATGAAGAGAAAAACAGCGGCTTTCAGGGAACGGGTCTTGGACTTGATATCTCAAGGAGATTTGCGGAACTCATGGGAGGAACACTGGTCTGTGAGAGTACCTACGGCGAGGGCTCCGAATTTATCCTCACCGTGACCCAGAAGATCGAGGATGCAACCCCCATCGGTGCCTTTGTGGAGCATGACGACTCCACGGCCAAGGGACCTTATGTACCGAAGTTCATCGCTCCCGATGCGGATGTCCTTGTGGTGGATGATAATCCCATGAACCTGACGGTCATTCGGAACCTGTTAAAGGCCACCAAGGTATTCGTTACCACAGCATCTTCCGGCGAAGAATGTCTGGAAAAGATCAAGGAGACGAAATTCAATATCGTCCTTTTGGATCATATGATGCCGGGAATGGACGGCGTGGAGACCGTGGGAAGGATCCGGGAGACCGATCCCGACCTGCCGGTCTATGCCCTTACCGCCAATGCGGCAGCAGGAGAGGAATTCTACAAGTCCAAGGGCTTTAACGGTTATCTTGCAAAGCCTGTGGACAGTGCAGTTCTCGAGCGGACCATCATGCAGCATCTGCCGGAAGAGATGATGGAAAAACCGGATTCGGATTTCGTGGTGGAAGAGTTGACGGAACTTCCCGAAAACATGCTTTGGGTACGGGAAGAAAAATCACTGGATGTGGACGAAGGTATCAAGAACTCCGGCGGTATCTCCAGTTACATCTTCTCCCTGAACATGTTTGCGGACACCATAGACGGAAACGCAAGCGTTATCGAAGAAGCCTTCAAAAACGAGAATATCAGGCTGTTTACCATCAAGGTCCATGCCTTAAAGAGTTCCGCCCGGATCATCGGCGCAAAGGCGCTTTCGGAGTTTGCACAGAAACTGGAAGATGCGGGCAATCAGGAAGATAAGGCCTTTATCACCGCCAACACGGAACAGTTCCTGGCGGATTACATGGCCTATAAAGAGATCCTTGCCCCTCTGAAACCGGAGGAAGCAGGATCGGATGATGGTAAGGAGCCCATCCCCGAGGAAGAACTGGATGAGGCCTATAAAACTCTTCTGGAGATGGTACCTCAGATGGATTACGATGCGGTTGAAATGATCCTGGATCAGCTGAAGGAGTATAAGCTTCCCGAAGCGGATACGAAGATCATGAAGGAACTTGCAAAATTATTAAAGACCTTTGACTGGGATCAGATGGAAGAACTGATCAAAAACCGGTAAAAGGGGGAGGAAAAGAAAGTGGCAAACAATCAAGTGATCATGGTGGCAGACAAACAGTCCTTCCTGGTGAGGGTGCTGATGCAAAAGGTGCAGGCTGCGGAAGCGGAGTGCATATACGTGCCTTTTAGAGTCAACGACATCAGCAGCAAATTACAGGAACTTTCGCTGGTGATCCTGTACATGGAGGAGGATGACGGCCCCCATGACGATGTCCTGCATTATCTCATCGATGCCCTCAGTGAAAAGAGCGGACAGATCATCCTTATCGGGGAACAGAGGGATCTGCAGACCATCGAGGACAAGATACCTAAGGAGCTTTTATTCCACACCTTTACAAGACCCGTGGACAATGCGGAGTTTACAAAGCGCATCGAGGATTATTTTGAGCGGGTGGAATCCGAGGAGTACAAAAAAAGCATCCTGGTTGTGGATGATGATCCCCAGTACCTTGCGCTTGTGCGGGAATGGCTGAAGGGGACCTATAAAGTATCCATGGCCAATTCAGGTCTGCAGGCCATCAAATGGCTGGCAAAGAACAAGGTGGACCTGATCCTTTTGG
>JAFUUM010000178.1 GCA_017477805.1 Lachnospiraceae bacterium | reverse complement strand
GGCCTCTGGAGGCTCTGGGCAGCTCCAGATCCAGTCTCTTCAGTTCATTGATCTCAACAGGCTTGGAGAAAAGGTAACCCTGCAGCATGGCAATGGGATACTGTTTCAGGAATTCCCGCATGCGCTCGGATTCGATACCTTCCACGCAGATCTTGATCCGCATTTCCGTAGCCGCCAGTGCGATATGTTCCACAACCAGCTGATCCAACCGGTTGTCCATGATGTTTTTGATATACTCCCTGTCGATCTTGATCATATCCACAGGCAATGTCCGGAGCAGTTCCAGAGAAGAATAGCCCTCTCCGAAATCGTCCATGGCGATAAGAAAACCAAGGGACTTTAAGGCAGCCACACGATCCCGCAGAAGATGGGCATCGAGATAACGGCATTTTTCCGTGATCTCCAGACAGAGTTTTGAGGGCGGGAAGTTCAGTTCATTTGTCAGCGCAATGAGACGGTCAACAAAATCCGCTCTTTCCACCTGGGAATAGGACAGGTTTACGCCGAGAACAAAGTCCTTGTAGGCCTCCAGGAATGGCTCCGCATCCGTCATGGCGGTCCGAAGGATCCACCAGCCGAGATCCGGAAAGACTTTATCCATCTCGATGATGGAGATGAATTCCCGGGGCATCAGCATACCAAGCTCTTCGCTCTCCCAGCGAAGCAGTGCTTCCATACCGATCATATTGCCGGTACCCGCATCCACAATGGGCTGGTACAGAAGCTTGAAGCCTCTGCAGCCGTCCCGGATATATTCTTTCACGTCATTCAGCATCGTGATGAAGCCGAGATGATCGGAAAATTCATTTTCAAAATAAACAAGTGCGCCCTGTTTGGCGTTTTTGGACTCGTAGTATGCGTGGCGCAGGCAGCTGTACAGGGTGTGGGATTTCACCTCGAAATTCGTGGCTTCCATAACACCGCCGGCCAGGAATAAGTGAAGTCTTGTATCTCCCACGGTGAAGTCATGTTTGACCGCATCCTGAAGGGCTGTATACTTTTCACCCATCTGTCCCAGAGAGTGTTCCGTGGAAACAACGGCAAATTTGGTACCTTCCATACGGTACACCCTGGTCCCCATACCGAAATGTCCCGCAAGGCGCACGGAAAGCATCCGAAGGATATCATTGCCGAAGGAAAAGCCGTAAATGTCGTTATACTCATCGAACCGACTGATCCCGAGAAGAAGGACCACTGCAGGCTTTTTCTGCAGCCGCAGTTCCTTCATATCGTTCATAAAGGCAAAGAGATTTCTGCGTCCCGTAAGGTAATCCAGATAGTTTTCCATCTCCAGGCGTCTGATGGCACCCGCAAAATACATGGGTTCTCCGTTGGCATCCCGGATCACCGTACCCTTGCAGGTGCATTCCACATATTCTCCGTCTTTGTTCATGGCACGGTAAGCACTGTTGTGCTCTTTCTTGGTGCCGTCAAAAACCGCGGCGATATCGTCCAGATACGCCTGCCTGTCCTCGGGGTGGATGTGCTCTCCCCAAATGGCACCGGCACCTTCCATGAACTCATCCGGAAGACCGAAATACTCTACCGCTTCCGCAGACCAGAGAGAAAGATCCCGCTTCATGTCCGCCAGGTAGAAGTAGCTTCCGTCCATAGCCTGAGAAAATGCCTGGAAGACCTTACCCATGATCTCCATCTGTTTTCTTTGCTCTGCGCTGAACTGCTGCTCCATGGATACCCCCCATTCCAAAATTTTCCTAGGATAATTCTAACACAAAACTAAAAGCTGACGACCGGAATTGGTCCAAAAACCAAAAAAAGTATCAAAATGATCTGCAGGATCAGGATCGCCGGCATACCGAACACAAAACTCCTGTGTTTGGTCTTGTGCCGAAAGATCTGCATTCCCAGGATCGAGCCCACGGTACCGCCCAAAAGGGCCACCCAGAACAGGGTTGCCTCCGGGATCCGCCAGGTCTTTTTTCTGGCTTTCTTTTTGTCTGCTCCCATGAGCAGAAAGCCCACCAGATTCACCCCCAGAAGATAGATCAGGAGGAGCTTCCGTACAGTCCATTCCATAAAAACTCACTTTCTCATTCAAAGAAGATATTCATATCCACATGGCCGTTAATGCCGTCCACGTTGCCGTTCTCGGAATACTGGAGCATGTGATAACGATAAGGGTAATACAGGGGCATGGAATACGCCGCATACCACTTGGGATATTCTTCCAGCTGCTTCACATCAAGGAGCATCAGGAAGCTCTTTAAGTTCCCGTAGATACCGCCTTGATAGCCTGCCCCCTCCACAACGGAAAGGAAGGTCCTGACCACCGCAGTCCTTGTTTCGGGTGATACGTTACGGGTCCTGCTGGCGGAGTCCGCAACCTGCTCGATGTCGATGTAGATGGGATAATCCAGAGGATAGCCCTCCACCAGATCCAGGATGGTCTGAGCCTCTTCCTTTGCTTCTTCCTCGTTTACCGCCTGGGAGAAGAAATACACGCCGACTTTGATACCGTTTGCGATGGCACCCTCAATGTTGGCACGGTAAGTCTCATCCTCCACGATCTTACCCTCCGCACCGTAGCCCCGAAGGCCTGCACGGATGATGGCAAATTCGATGCCGCTCTCTTTGACCTTTGCCCAGTCAATCTCGCCCTGGAACTTGGAAACGTCGATACCTGCGTGGGTAATGACTCCGTCGTCTCCCATGTAGGTCATACGGCCGTTTTCATCCGTCACAAAGTTCTCGTCCATGAATTCACTGAGCTGCAGATCCGTATTCACGGTGTGGAAATAATATCTGCCTGAGTCCAGATATACGACGGTATCCGGATACAGTCCTCTGAGCACGGACAGAACGCTGCTGCCATCCTCCAGAGATTGTCTGATGGTCCGGAGCATTTCCTGCTCGCCCTCTGCCTTATATTCGTTCTCGATAGCCTCAAGAGACTCTTCGGCTTCTTCGCTTTCCGCTTCGCCGACCTTGCCGCTTTCCGTCTTCTCGTTCATTTTGACAAAGATCCCGCCGCTTTCGCCTGTGGAAAAGCTGGTCTTGATAAGAACGATCAAAAGGCTGGCAACTGCCAAAAACGCAGTGATCACCGCCAATACCGAGACGAAAGTCAGTGTCCTGATCTTCCGTTTCATGGCAAGGATCCGGCGTTTTCCCGGTCCCGGTTGCTCCTTTTCTTCGTCTTTGCCAAAATCCTCTAATTCTTCATCATCGTATTCGGATCGAAATTCTTTCATGGCGTTGCTGCTCCTTCGTCGTTCCTGTTACTGACCGACTTCCTCTTCATCAAAGGCTGCGGTCACATAGTATCCCCGCTCGTTTTCTTCCACCTTGGTGACAACGCCCTCTCTGGAGATGAGCCTGTCACGGAAGGGGATATTGGGGGACATGGCCAGGGAGGGATCGATGGTGTAGTAATAGTTACTGGGGAGGACGCCCTCCGTCACCGTGATCTTCTGCCCTTCTTCCACAAGGCCGGGCCGCTCCATTTTAAAGATCATGCTGCGCATTTTCTTTGATTCCTTTCGGTAAAAATGGAGCCGCAGACTTAACGCCTGCGGCTCATCTGTGTTCTCTAAACGGGTCTTACTGCTGCTGCATAGTCTTTAAGATCTCTGCAAGCGCTTCATTGATGACAGTCTGTTTGGTAACACCTTTCTTCAGGCCCTGGTTGATCTCTGCTTCCAAAGTAAGGAAAGAACCTCTGGGGGCATACTCAAGAACGTACATGTTGTAACCGGAGAAGTCATTGGTCGCAAATGTCATGGTGTAATTGTCATCATCGATATCAAGATAGTAAGTAACTTCACCGTTCCAGTCCATTCCGATCAGGATGAACTCTCTGTCCTTGTCCACGATGGATCTGTCGATGCCGATGCGGAACTGCATCAGCTTGCTGGTGTTGGTGATGGGGATCAGATAACCCTCATACCGGAACAGGTACATACTGGTAAAGCCTACTCTGGTAACGCCCAGTCCGCTTTCGGCTGCCTTCAGCATCTCGATGCGATTATCGTTCAGTTCTGCGGGCAACAGATACAGCTCTGATCTTGAATCTTTGAATTTGGTCACGTCTCTTCCGGTTTCCTTATCGAAATC
>JAFUUM010000177.1 GCA_017477805.1 Lachnospiraceae bacterium | reverse complement strand
TGGATCGATTACACCATGAGAGTACCCGGTGGCATGGCCCCTGTACCAATGCCGGATAAGTATATCGCGGAGATGATCATGGACAGGATCGCCGCCTGCAAGGTGTATCAGGGAGACGCCTATACGGATCAAAGCCCCTGGGAATACTATCTTTCCGGAAAAGATCCCGCACCCATGCATGAGTACACCAGAGAGCAACTGGAACTACTTCTTAAAATGCTTTCCGAAAAGGGCGAGAAGGAAACTTTTCGCTACATTAAAAATATATTTTTGAAAAAATACCGAGGGGAGGTTTCTTAAAATGGCGAAACAGGCAGCTGCTAAACAGGACAAATACGTAGCTTATATTTCTTCTTATACTTCCGGGCATAAGAACAATTACGGTATCCGTATCTACGACGTGGATCTTGAAAACGGATATCTGACAGAGAAAGATCAGGTGGAGATCAGTAATGCATCTTACCTTACGGTAGCTCATAACCAGAAGTATCTCTATTCCATTACCGATGCCGGCGTTGAATCCTTTAAGATCAATAAGGACGGATCCCTTTCCAAGATCAATACCGCGTCCATCAACGGGATGAGAGGATGCTATCTTTCCACGGATTATTATGATAAGTTCCTGTTTACAGCAGGCTATCATGACGGAAAGATCACGGCTCTTCGCTTACATGACGACGGGAGCATCGGTGAGATCACGGATGAGATCTACTGTAAGGGTATGGGAAATATCGCAGAGCGTAATTTCCGGCCTCACGTGACATGCGTAAAGACAAACCGTGATAATAAATACCTTTTTGCCTGCGACTACGGTATGGATCATGTTAACGTTTATTCCATCGATCACAATACCGGTAAGTTAAAACTGGCGGACATTATCCGCAGTGATCAGGAGTCTGCACCGAAGATGGTGAAGTTCTCTCAGGACGGCAAGTATGTTTACATCCTCCATGAGATCCAGAACACCATCGATGTTTACGAATACAAGGATGAGAACGGTGTGGTGGATTTTGAAAAGATCCAGCAGATCAAGACCGTACAGGATTTTGTTCCCGGTAACGATGCTTCTTCCGCGCTGACCTTATCCTTTGATTTCAAATATCTGGTTTCTTCCGCAGCGGGCGATAACAGTGCCGTTGTTTTTGAGATCGATAAGAAGACCGGTCTTCTTACCCAGAAGATCTGCCTGCCCATTTCCGGCGAGTATCCCAAGGATGCTGCGTTGTTCCCGGATAACAGACATCTGATCTCCTTAAACCATGAGTCCAATACCATGACCTTCTTCAGCGTTGACATGGAAAAAGGTCTTCTTGTCATGAACCATAAGGAATTGCCTGTGGAAGCACCCAACTGCGTAAACTTCCACAAGATTGAAGGATAAGAGGTTATTATGGCCGGATCTACATTCGGAAAACAATTTCAGATCACAACTTGGGGAGAATCCCACGGACCGGCTCTCGGCGTAGTGGTAGATGGCGTTCCCGCCGGACTTTCCATTTCGGAAGCTTTGATCCAGCCTTATCTGGACAGACGGAAACCTGGCCAAAGTGCCCTTTCCACACCCCGAAAAGAAGATGATCAGTGCGAGATCCTCAGCGGCGTATTTGAGGGAAAGACAACGGGTACCCCCATTTCCATCATGATCCGTAATACTTCCCAGCAATCTTCGGATTATTCGGAGATCGCAGGGTATTACAGGCCGGGGCATGCGGATTATACGTTTGATCAAAAGTTTGGGTTTCGTGACTATCGCGGCGGGGGCAGATCCTCAGGCCGCGAGACCGCAGCAAGAGTAGCAGGCGGAGCGGTAGCAGCCCTGTTTTTGAAAGAACTTGGGATCACCGTTCAGGCATATACGGAATCCATTGGAGATGTGAAGATCAATCCTTTCCATTGCAGAGCAGAGTATGCTCTTTCATCGCCCACAGGTATGCCGGATGAAGAGGCGTCCAAGAGGGCAGAGGATCTCATCGCCAAGTGCAAAGCGGAAAACGATTCCGTGGGCGGTGTGATCTGCTGTCGCGCAAGCGGTATCCCCGCAGGTCTTGGTGAGCCTGTTTTTGATAAACTGGATGCAAATCTTGGTAAGGCGATCCTGTCCATCGGTGCCGTAAAGGCCTTTGAAATGGGAGACGGCATTTCCGCCGCGTCCTCCCGGGGCAGTGAATTCAACGATCCCTTCTGCAAAAAGAACGGTAATGTCGGAAAACTGACCAATCACGCAGGAGGCGTCCTTGGAGGCATCTCCGATGGCGATGATATTGTATTTCGGGCTTTTATAAAGCCCACTCCCTCCATCTTCCAAACACAGAAGACTGTTGATAAAGAAGGCAATGAGATCGATATCAACATCAAAGGGCGTCACGATCCCGTGATCGTCCCGAGAGCGGTTGTGGTTGTGGAGTGTATGACGGCTGTTACATTGGCAGATGCCGTATTGTGCAGCCTTGGCAGTCGTATGGATCTGATCAGGAAGTTTTTATGAGTTTTTTTCACGAAAGATTTTTGCATAAGTGTCGAAGAGGGATCCATAAGCACCCTTTTTGTAAATTGCCCATCATGATGTTTTATTACATCGTGATGGTGTTTTATATGCCTTTTTTTCTGCTGTTCCATAACCTGATCAAGGTTACGGGGATGGTGCTGGCGCTTCTTTTGTATATTCTTTCCTGCAGCTTTTGTGCTCCTTTTTTGAACATAGCTCAGGCTGCTTTTATGACTTCCGTGGAAACCATAGAGGAAACGGAAGTACTGGAAGATGAATATACGGGAGAGAGCGCGGAAAACGTGTATTTTGCAGGAGACCCTGCAACGCTGACGGATGAGGAAGTGGATCATCTGACGGTGGATGATGCATCCATGGCTAAGGAAGCCGGCGGTTATTCCATGGACGAGATCCTCTCAAATGCGGAATATTCCGTTTCCGCTACGGTGGCCACACAGAACTACGGCTTTCACAAAGGGGACTGGAACCTGATCCTCGTCAATAAACAGCATCCAATTCCCGAAGATTACACCTTTACCCTTGGGAATATCACGGGATATCTAAAGTGCGATGAGCGGATCATCCCGGATCTGATGGATATGTTAAAGCAGGCCAAGAACGATGGGATTTCTTTGGAGATCTGTTCTCCCTATCGAACTCACGTCCATCAGGTGGAACTGTTCCAGAAAAAGATCAACCGGTTCATGAACAAGGGCTATTCCTATCTGGAGGCATACAGACTGTCATCACAGGCGGTAACGGTGCCGGGATCCAGTGAACACGAGATCGGTCTTGCTCTGGATATTTATGCACCGGACTATAAGCAGTTAAATGCAGGCTTCGGTGATACGGAAGAAGGCAAATGGCTTGCGGAACACTGTGCGGAATACGGTTTTATCTTAAGATACCCCCTTGGAAAAGAAGAGATCACGGGTATCGAATTTGAACCCTGGCATTTCCGGTATGTTGGAAAGGCCGCCGCAAAAATCATTACCGAAAATGAGATTACCTTAGAGGAGTTTGTACTGATCTATGACTTATAAGATTTTGACACAGGAAGGAAGAGCAAAGAGGGCTGAATTTACCTCCGTACACGGCACGGTCCAGACACCGGTGTTTATGAATGTCGCAACGGTGGCTGCCATCAAGGGTGCTGTTTCTTCCGAGGATTTAGAGGGCATCGGGACCCAGATCGCCTTATCCAACACCTATCATCTTCACGTCCGTACTGGAGATGAGATGATCGCGAAACTGGGCGGCCTTCATCGGTTTATGGACTGGCATCGTCCTATCCTTACGGATTCCGGCGGTTTCCAGGTCTTTTCCCTGGCGGGTCTACGGAAGATCACGGAAGAAGGCGTCACCTTCCAGTCTCATATCGACGGACACCGGATCTTCATGGGTCCGGAAGAGAGCATGCAGATCCAGTCTCATCTGGCATCCACAATCGCCATGGCTTTTGACGAATGTCCCTCCAGCCGGGCGGAACGGAAATACGTTCAGGATTCCGTGGACCGTACCGTAAGATGGCTTGAACGCTGCCAAAAAGAAATGAAGCGTTTGAACAGCCTTGAGGAGACCATCAATAAAGAGCAGCTCTTATTCGGCATCAACCAGGGAGCCATCTTTGATGATATCCGGATCGAAAACGCGAAACGGATCTCCGAAATGGAACTGGATGGATATGCTGTGGGCGGTCTTGCCGTAGGCGAAACTCACGAGGAAATGTACCATGTTCTCGAAGAAACGGTTCCGTATCTTCCGAAGGACAAACCTACTTACCTCATGGGCGTGGGTACACCGGAGAATATCCTGGAAGCCGTGGAACGGGGCGTTGACTTCTTTGATTGCGTATATCCCAGCCGAAACGGAAGGCACGGGCATGTTTATACGGATCATGGAAAGATCAATCTCTTTAATCAGAAGTATGAGGCTGACATGCGTCCCATCGAAGAGGGCTGTCAGTGTCCTGCTTGCAGAAGATATTCCAGAGCCTACATCCGTCATCTGCTGAAAGCAAAAGAGATGCTGGGTATGCGTCTGTGTGTACTTCATAATCTGTATTTCTATAATCATATGATGAAAGAGATCCGGGATGCCCTGGATGCAGGACAGTTTGCACTGTATAAAAAACACAAGCTGGCCTCCATGGCAGAAGGGGAAGATTAGAAACAATACCCCAACATCTTGTATTCCTTACGGATTTTGTGTATGATTTTGAAAGATATTTTTAATTGAGAGGAGTTTACCCAAATGAATATTTTACTCACCGGTACTGAGACCGCTTATACCAGCATTACCATGCTGATCACCTTAGTGATCATGTTTGTTTTCTTCTATTTCTTCATTTCCAGACCTCAGAAGAAAGAGCAGAAGAGAATGCAGTCCATGCTGGAAGCACTTGAGATCGGAGATGCGATCTGCACACAGGGAGGCTTTTACGGCATCGTCATCGATATTACGGAAGATACCGTTATTGTAGAATTCGGTAACAATAAGAACTGCCGCATTCCCATGAAGAAATCAGCCATCGCTCAGGTAGAAAAGGCCGAAGCCAACTAAGAACTCGGAACCCCGGTCATGACCGGGGTTTTGTTGTATATAAATCAAAAAGATAAGTGTTATATGAGGAGTTAACTTATGGAAAAGAGGATCGCAGTGATCTCCGGAGACGGCATCGGACCGGAGATCGTCAAAGAAGCAAGAAAGGTTTTAGATGCCGTTTGCAAAACCTATGGTCATACCTTTGTATATGAGGATGTTTTGATGGGCGGCTGTTCCATCGATGCCTGCGGGGAACCGTTGACAGAGGAAGCAATCGCAGCTTGCAAGAGTGCGGATGCGGTATTGATGGGTTCCATCGGAGGAAACACCTCCACATCCCCCTGGTATCAGCTGCCTCCGGAAAAGCGCCCGGAAGCCGGACTTTTAAAACTAAGAAAATCCCTGAACTTATTTGCAAACCTTCGCCCGGCTTATCTTTATAAAGAACTGGCTGCAGCCTGTCCTTTGAAGGAAGCAGTTGGGGAAGCAGGCTTTGATCTGCTGATCATGCGGGAACTTACCGGCGGTCTGTATTTCGGAGAGCGTCATACCACCGTGGAAAACGGTATTCGAACAGCAGTGGATACTCTTTCTTATAATGAAGAGGAGATTCGCCGCATCGCCATTCGCGGTTTTGATGTGGCAAGAAAGAGAAGAAAGAAAGTCACCAGCGTGGATAAAGCCAATGTCCTGGATTCCTCCAGACTTTGGAGAACCGTTGTCAATGAAGTGGCGGCGGATTATCCTGATGTAACGCTGGAGCATATGCTGGTAGATAATTGCGCCATGCAGCTTGTAAAGGATCCGGCTCAGTTCGATGTGATCCTGACAGAGAACATGTTTGGCGATATCTTATCGGATGAAGCTTCCATGATCACGGGATCCATCGGAATGCTTTCCTCTGCAAGCTTAAATGATACCAGCTTCGGTCTTTATGAACCCAGTCACGGATCCGCTCCGGATATTTCGGGACAAAATATCGCAAATCCCATCGCTACGATCCTTTCGGCTGCTATGATGCTGCGATACAGTTTTGATCTTGGCAAAGAAGCTGACGCCATCGAAGATGCCGTTCGTCAGGTTCTTACTGAAGGATTTCGGAACGGTGATATCTGGTCCGAGGGTTGTCAAAAAGTAAGCTGCAGCGAGATGGGAGACCTGATCGCCGCACGGATCAAATAAGGAGAAACCTATGGATCTTACAAAATATAAAAGCGGAAAGTCCGATCTTCATCTTCATCTGGACGGCTCCCTTCCCTACGGAGTCCTTCCGGGATTATATGAACTGAGCGGGCTTGACTATGGAAAAGATGAAAAGGAGATCCGGAAACTGTTTACGGTTCCGGAAGGCTGTACTTCCCTGGAAGAGTATCTGAAATGTTTTGATCTTCCCATCAGACTTCTGCAGTCTCAGGAATGTCTTTCCGTTGCAACCGCGGCGCTGATCAGAGAACTTTACTCGGAAGATACCTTCCATACCGAGATCCGGTTTGCTCCCCAGTTC
>JAFUUM010000009.1 GCA_017477805.1 Lachnospiraceae bacterium | reverse complement strand
GGGGCTTTCTTTTTCTTCTGCGCCGTCTTACGGGCGTTTGCGTTTCTTTATCGTAGTCCATGTCACTCCGCTTATCCCCCTCCTGCAGATCAGAGGGCGGTATCCTGACTTCCTTGTACTTAAAAGGATTTTCTCATTTTCGGCAAAAAAAGACAAGGCGAATACGTATCGCCTTGTCTTGTAATTCCGCTATTTTATTACCCGCTACGACCACCCTATAAACCACCGCGGTAGGAAAGGGCCCGCATGGAGTTGATGATGCAGATCACCGCAACGCCAACGTCCGCAAAGACCGCTGCCCACATGGAGGCAAGTCCGAAGACGGAAAGGATCAGGATCAGTACCTTGACGCCGATGGCAAATACGATGTTTGCTTTCACGATGCCCATGGTCTTTCTGGCAATCCGGATCACCGCAGGGATCTTCCGGATGTCGTCATCCATCAGCACGATATCAGCCGCTTCAATAGCCGCGTCGGAGCCCATGGAGCCCATGGCAAATCCAACATCCGCTCTCATCAGAACGGGAGCATCGTTGATACCGTCTCCCACGAAGCCCAGCTTAGCCTTTTCATCAAAGCTTTGCAGGGCATCGATCTCTTTTTCCACGGCGCTTACTTTGTCACCGGGCAAAAGTTCCGCACAAACATCCGTAAGGCCCAGTTCGGAAGCAACCTGTTTCGCAGCCTGCAAACGGTCTCCCGTCAACATCACCACTTTCCGGATGCCCGCTTCTTTCATGTCACGGATGGCTTCCACGGCGCCCTCTTTGAGACTGTCTCCGATCACCAGGCAGCCTGCCAGTTTGCCTTCAAATGCTGTGTACACAACGGTTCCGCCGTTGGCATAGGGTACAAACGGAATGTGATGGGAATCCATGAGTCTGGCATTTCCCACAAGAAGTTCTTTTCCATCCAGCTTTGCGATCACACCGCTGCCGGCTTCTTCCGTCACGTCGCTCATACGGCTAAGATCAGGTGTTTTCCCATAAGCACTTAAGATAGATGCCGCAATGGGGTGCGTGGAGTACGCTTCTCCAAGCGCTGCCATCTCCAGGAGTTCTTCCTTGGTCAGGTCTCTGTCCAGCTGTCCTACAGAGGGAAGGATGGAGGTTACGGTAAACTCGCCCTTGGTCAGGGTTCCCGTCTTGTCCATCATCAGTGTCTTGATCCCTGCCACGCTCTCTAAGTAGTTACTGCCCTTTACAAGGACGCCGATCTTCGAAGCAGCACCGATACCGCCAAAGAAGCCCAGCGGAACGGAGATCACCAGTGCGCAGGGGCAGGACACGATCAGGAAGTTACAGGCCCTGCGGATGGAGTCTGCCCAAGGTACCATGCCAAGGGTTGGAGGGATCACTGCAAGGATCACCGCTCCGATGGTCACCACAGGAGTGTAATATTTCGCAAATCTGGTAATAAAGTTTTCCAGTCTGGCTTTTCTGGTACCGGCATTTTCCACCAGTTCCAGGATCTTCGCCACGGTGGAATCTTCGTATTCTTTGGTCACGCGGATCTTTAAGGTGTTCTCGCCGTTCACGCATCCGCTGATCACATCTTCACCGACGCGGACTTTCCGGGGAACGGATTCACCGGTGAGGGCTGCGGTATCCAGGAAGGATTCGCCCTCTTCCACAACACCGTCCAGAGGTACTTTCTCGCCGGGACGGACCACAATGAGATCTCCGGGATGTACTTCATCCGGATCCACTTCCGTCAGTTCGCCGTCCTTTTCCAGATTGGCGTATTCGGGAGCAATGCTCATCATTTCCGCGATAGCACCGCGGGATTTACCCACCGCCACACTTTGGAACAGCTCGCCGATCTGATAAAACAGCATGACCGCCAGGGCTTCCGTGTACTCATTCTCCCCAAACAGACCCAGTGCAAACGCCGCGAACGTCGCCAGCACCATCAGGAAGTTCTCATCAAACACATGTCCCCGCGCAATATTCTTCCCCGCCCTGATCAGCACATCATAACCGATGATTAAGTAAGGGACAAAATATAACCCAAATAAGAGGAGGGGATGCACTTGATCTAAGAATCCCAAATGTTCGCTAACTATGAGAATAATGAACAGGACTCCTGTTATAAGTATTCTAATCAGAACTCTTTTTTGCTTCTTGTTCATATATTGAATTCCTTTAATTCCGGAGGGCGAAGCGGTAAGTCCGTACGCGCAGACTGTTCTGCCGCCGGTGCTTAATGAGTTCGACCG
>JAFUUM010000176.1 GCA_017477805.1 Lachnospiraceae bacterium | reverse complement strand
GGAAGGATCATCGAGATCTATGGCCCCGAGTCCAGTGGTAAGACAACCGTTACCCTGCATATGATCGCAGAAGTTCAGAAAAGAGGCGGTATCGCAGGCTTCATCGATGCGGAGCATGCTCTGGATCCCGTTTATGCAAAGAACATCGGCGTTGATATCGACAACCTGTATATCTCTCAGCCCGACTCCGGTGAGCAGGCCCTTGAGATCACCGAGACCATGGTAAGATCCGGTGCGGTGGATATCATTGTGATCGACTCCGTTGCAGCCCTGGTTCCCAAGGCCGAGATCGACGGTGATATGGGCGATTCTCACGTAGGACTGCAGGCTCGTCTGATGTCTCAGGCACTGCGTAAACTGACCGCTGTTATCAGCAAATCCAATTGTACCGTAGTATTTATCAACCAGCTGCGTGAAAAGGTTGGTGTTATGTTCGGCAACCCCGAGACCACCACGGGCGGACGTGCACTGAAGTTCTATTCTTCCGTACGTCTGGATGTACGTCGTATCGAGTCTTTAAAGCAGGGCGGTGAAGTCATCGGTAACCGTACCAGAGTCAAAGTCGTTAAGAACAAGATCGCACCTCCCTTTAAAGAAGCCGAGTTTGATATCATGTTCGGCAGCGGTATCTCCAGAGAAGGCGATATCCTGGATATCGCATCCAACCTGGACATCATCAATAAGAGCGGTGCCTGGTTTGCTTACGAAGGCAATAAGATCGGTCAGGGCCGTGAGAACGCAAAACTGTATCTGAAGGAAAATCCGGAATTCGCGCAGATGATCGAGCAGAAAGTAAGAGATCACTTCCATCTCGGAGAAGTGACCGAAGAAGCGGAGGCTCCCCAGGAGGAAAAGAAATCCCGTAAGAAATCTGCCGAGGAAGACTGATCATGATCGTGACATCCCTGGAGGATCATACCAAGGGCAGAAAGAAGGTTTTTCTGGACGGTGAGTATGCCTTTACCCTCTATAGCCGTGAATGCAAAGCATACGGTATCATCGAGGGGCAGGTGGTGGCACCGGAGGATCTTCAGCTGATCCGGGAAGAAGTGCTTCCGAAGCGTGCTAAACTCCGGGCCATGGAACTCCTTCAGAAAAAGACCTATACGAAGGCAGAACTGGCAGAGAAGATGCGCAAGGGGATGACTCCCGAGGATTGCATTGCCCAGGCCATCGCCTATGTGGAGAGTTATGGGTACCTGGATGATAAGCGTTACGCCAGGGATTACATCTTTTACAAGGGCCGTACCCGGAGCCGGAAACGGATCGAGCAGGATCTGATGCGAAAGGGCATCGATAAAGATGTGATAAACCGTGCTTACGATGAAGTGCGGGAAGAAGATCATCTTCCCTCAGCAGCGGAACTGATCCGCAAGGAGCTTGCCAAAAAGCACTTTGATCCCGAGGCTGCGACCTTCGAAGAAAAACGTAAGATCATGGCTTATCTCTATCGCAAAGGTTTTCCTTCCGAGGAAATCAGAAGAGCCGTGAATGCCGGATATGATCCGGACTTTGAATGATCATGAATAAGACCGCTGTTCCGGGTGAGGGACGGCGGTTTTTCTATGCGTTCCCACAGTGTTATAATCATTCTTGTGGTCGGTACAGACTGCGATAAATATATGAGATTGATGAGGAAGATGATGAAGAGTATAACAACCATCGTATTTGATATGGACGGAACGGTATTAAATACCGTGGCGGATCTGACAGTATCCGTGAACTACGTTTTGGATCGCTTCGGTATGCCAGGACATACGGAGGAAGAGTATAAGAAGTTCTTTGGATCCGGGATCCGCTATGCATTGGAATGTGCGGTTCCGGAAGGGACGAAAGCCGAAACAATCGACGAAATGCTTCCGGTCTTCAAG
>JAFUUM010000175.1 GCA_017477805.1 Lachnospiraceae bacterium | reverse complement strand
GGCTTCTTCTTCCGAAAGACTACGTTCTTATGGAGATCAAAGTTGGAGGCGCCTATCCACTGTGGATGACCCACCTCTTAAATGAACTGGAGATCTACGGTGTTTCCTTTTCCAAATACGGCACAGGCTACAAACAAAAGCTGGCAGCTTATCTGGAAACCAGAAAACACCTGACAACATCCGGCAGAAATACCCCCATCGCCATCCCGGGCACACAGCCCCGGGGCGTCGCAATCTAAGCCGCATAGAAGCAAAAACAATAACAGAAACACACTGACAATTCACACATATGAAGAATAAAGGAGGACAAACCTATGTTTAACAGCATTTTGACCACAGTAACCACAAGCATGACCGTCGCAGAGGCGGTGGGATGTACCGCAGCCAGCCTGATCCTGGGCCTGGTCATCGCATTAGTTTACATGAAGAGCAGCAAAACCTATTCCAAGAACTACATTTTGACCTTAGTCTTATTACCTGCATTGGTGCAGGTGGTGATCATGATGGTAAACGGCAATCTCGGCACCGGCGTTGCGGTTATGGGCGCATTCTCTCTGGTCCGTTTCCGTTCCATCCCCGGTACCAGTAAAGAGATCTGCGGCATCTTCTTTGCCATGATCGCCGGCCTTGCAACCGGCATGGGCTACATCGGCTACGCAGCCATCTTTACCCTGATCATCAGCCTTGCCATGTTCGTCATCTCTCACACCAATTTCGGAGAGGCAAAAGACCTGGACAAAGACCTGCGGGTTACCATTCCCGAGTCTTTGGAGTACAATGGATTTATCGATGATCTTTTTGAAAAGTACACCCAGCAGCATCAGCTCTGCTTTGTATAGACCACCAACATGGGAAGCATGTATGAGCTTCAGTACAAGATCCGCTTAAAGAACGAAGCCCAGGAGCAGGAGTTGATGAATGCCATTCGCTGCAGAAACGGTAATCTGACCGTATCCATGGGCAGAAAACCCGGCAGATCTGAGGAACTTTGATGAAAATCCTATTTGCAGAAGACGACAAAGACATATCCAAAGGCGTGGTCACACTCCTTGAGAGAAACAGCTATACCGTTGATGCGGTGTACAACGGCGTGGATGCGCTGGACTACGCCGTGGACGGGGATTACGATGCCATCGTTCTCGACATCATGATGCCGAAGATGGACGGAGTCACTGCCCTGAAGAAAATGCGGGAAGAAGGCGTGGACGTTCCGGTCTTATTACTGACGGCCAAAACGGAAGTGGATGACCGGATCGAAGGCCTGGATGCGGGCGCGGACGATTATCTGACAAAGCCCTTTGCCGGCGGGGAACTGCTGGCAAGGCTTCGGGCCCTCCTTCGGAGAAAAGGCGAGTTTCAGTCGGATGTGATCAAATACGGCGATCTCGAACTGGACCGCACTTCCTATACCCTAAGCTGCGGTGCCAAGAACGTGAAGCTGGTGGGAAAAGCCTATCAGCTCATGGAAATGCTGATCCGTTCTCCCCACCAGGTCCTGTCCGTAAACCAATTAATGGAGCACGTGTGGGGTTGGGACTCGGAAGCAGAGATCAATGTTGTCTGGGTCAATATTTCCTTCCTTCGGAAAAAACTGACCGAGATCGGATCAAAAACGGAGATCCGCGCCACCAGAGGCGTGGGCTATTCCCTGGAGTAAAGCATGATAAGAAACCTGCGAAAGAAATTCATCATCATCGCCATGAGCGCCATCATCGTCTGTACGACGCTTTTGGTGCTCTCCATCAATCTCGTAAACTATGCCCAGATGGACCGGGAGGTTTCTGCCATTGTCAGCCGCATTGCGGAGAATAACGGCCATTTCCCCGGGAACATGACGGAAGAGGGCAAAGAATTTCAACAGGATGAAGCGCGGATGGGACCGGATCCCAGGATCCGCCAGACAAGAGAGCTGGAAAACGAGACCCGTTTCTTTGTGGTCCATTACGGAAAGAACGGTGAGGTCTTTGCGGATACGGCAAAGGTCCGGGCGGTAACGGAAGAAAGCGCCAAGACCATGGCGGCGGATGTTACGGCAAAGTCCGGCAAAGACACCGGCTATTACGATGGCTACAGATACCTGATCCGCACCATGGAAGACGGAAGTTCCATCGTGGTCTTTATGGACTGCGAGAGCAGACTTGCTTCCGTAAAGACCCTGGCGGTGATCTCCCTGGCAGTGGAGGGCGTCGGCATCCTTTTGATGTTCCTGATCATCGCCTTGTATTCTAAAAAGGCGATCCAGCCCGTTCTTGAGAGCAGTGAAAAACAAAAACAGTTCATCACCGATGCCAGCCATGAACTGAAGACTCCTTTGACGGTCATCGCGACCAACATGGATATCCTTTCCATGGACCTGCCGGAGAATGAGTGGGTGGAGGGCACCAAAAAACAGGTGACTTCCATGCGGAAGCTGGTGAATAACATGGTATCCCTCTCAAGGCTCGAAGAAGAGTCCAATGAGATGGAGACCGTGAACTTCGACTTTACGGCAGCGGTGGAAGAGTCCGCAGAGCCCTTTGTTTCCATGGCGGAATTCCAGGGGAAAGAATTTACCCTGAACGTGGAACCGGGACTTTCCTTCTGCGGTGATGAAAGCGCCATCCGCCAGCTCATGGGGATCCTTTGCGATAATGCGGTAAAATACGCAGGCGGCAAAGGAAACATCAACTGCCTTGCCAAAAAGAAGGGCAAAAAGATCTTCCTGGATCTGTCCAATGACTGCGACGAGACTGTGGAGCCCGCAGCCATCGCAAGGCTCTTTGACCGGTTTTACCGGGCAGACCCCGCAAGATCCAAAGAAGGCGGAAAGCGTGGCTATGGTATCGGACTTGCTCTGGCTAAGGCTATCGTAGAAAAGCAGGGCGGCAAGATCACGGCCCATCAGGACAAAGATTTTCGGATGCACTTTACGGTGGAGCTGTGAACGCAAGCCATGGTAACCCCATATTGACAAATCGCCTATAAAGCGAGTATGATACCATCGTATAAAAATGTTATTCTAATCAAAGTGAGGTAAATAATATGAAGCATATTGAGACTGTTGAGACCCGTGATATGGCTGTAAGTGCAGTAAAGGGCGGATGTGGCGAGTGCCAGACTTCTTGCCAGAGCGCATGCAAGACCAGCTGCGGTATTGCCAATCAGGCATGCGAGAACAAGGACGCAGAATAATCTGCTCCCACGCATTGTTTACATCGTTTGGTAACCTTTGACCGGAACGTCGCTGGCGTTCCGGTCAGTTTTTGTGAGGATTTTCATGATTCATCAGTACAAGTTAAACGGCTACAACATTGTTCTGGATGTCTTCAGCGGAAGCATCCATATTCCGGATGATATCGCCTACGATGCCATCCGCTTTTTGGACGAAGGAAAAAGTGAAGACGAGGCGAAAGCAGCCTTAAGATCCGCTTATCCCGGGATCTCCGACGAGGACGTGGAAGATACTTTTTCCGATATCAATGAATTAAAGGAAGCAGGCAAACTCTTTTCCGAAGACGTGTTCCGGGAAGTGACCATGGACTTCAAAAAGAGAGTGACTCCCGTCAAGGCTCTGTGCCTTCTGGTGGCCCACACCTGTAACCTCAACTGCTCTTACTGCTTTGCCGCACAGGGCAAGTTCAAAGGCCAGGAAAAAGCAGGCCTCATGAGCTTTGAGACCGGTAAGAGAGCACTGGATTTTCTGGTGGAAAATTCCGGCACAAGAAAGAACCTGGAAGTGGACTTCTTCGGAGGAGAGCCTCTGGTGAATTTCCAGGTGTGCAAGGATCTGGTGGCCTATGCCCGCTCCATCGAAAAAGAGCATAACAAGAACTTCCGCTTTACACTTACAACAAACGGCATCGGTATTACCGATGAAGTCATCGAGTGGGCAAATAAAGAGTGCTACAACGTGGTCCTTTCTCTGGATGGAAGAAAAGAGGTCAATGACCGTTTCCGTGTAGACCTTGGTGGCTGCGGCAGTTACGACCGCATCGTCCCGAAATTCCAAAAACTGGTTGAAGCCCGTGGCGGAAAAGGCTATTATATGCGCGGCACCTTCACCCATCATAATACGGACTTTACAAATGATATCTTCCACATGGCGGACGATCTGGGCTTTTCCGAACTTTCCATGGAGCCTGTGGTCACGGATCCTTCCGATCCCTGCGCCCTGACTGAGGAAGATCTTCCCGTGCTGTTTGAGCAGTATGAGATCCTGGCAAAGGATATGATCCGTAGAAAGCGTGACGGCAAGCCCATCACTTTCTATCATTACATGATCGATCTTGAGCACGGCCCCTGTATTTACAAGAGGGTTTCCGGCTGCGGCTCCGGTACGGAGTACATGGCTGTCACCGCCTGGGGCGACCTCTATCCCTGCCATCAGTTTGTAAACGATCCCGAGTACAAGCTGGGTGATATCTGGAACGGTGTCACCGCGGAGAACATCCGTGATGAGTTCAAACTCTGTAACGTGTACGCAAAACCCGACTGCCAGAACTGCTGGGCGCGACTTTATTGTGCCGGCGGCTGTGCAGCCAATGCCCTCCATGCCACCGGGGATATCCACGGGACTTATGAGTACGGCTGCGAGCTCTTCAAAAAGAGGATCGAGTGCGCGTTGATGATGAAGGTAGCAGAGAGTAAGGGCGATTGTTAAAGAAAGGAAAAAACCATGGATCACCTGAATGATCATGAGACCTCCGGTTTGCGGAAGCGTCTCCTGGCATCCTTGTTCTTCCTTTTTATCCTAATGTATTTTTCTTCGGGCCATACCGTGTGGGGATGGCCCATTCCTGCGTTTTTTGAGAACCCTGTATCCATCGGCTTATTGGAACTGGTGATCACCCTGATCATCATGGGGATCAACGGTCGGTTCTTTATTGACGGAGTCAGGGTCCTTTTAAAGAGAGAACCCGGCATGGACACGCTGGTGGCGCTTGGGTCCTCAGCCGCGTTTTGCTACAGCCTGGTAGGCATGTTTTTCATGATCAATGCCCTGGCGGCCGGCAAAAGCAGCGAAGTAAGCAGGTATTTTCACGATCATCTGTATTTTGAATCCGCAGCCATGATCGTCACGCTGATCACCGTGGGCAAGATGCTGGAGGCCATGTCCAAAGGCCGGACAACGGATGCCCTGAAGAGCCTGATGGAACTGACGCCCCAAAAGGCGGTGGTCTTAAGATCCGTCGGAGAAACAGAGATTTCCATCGAGGAAGTGACGGAGGGGGATCTGTACGTGGTAAAGCCCGGGGAAAGCATTCCTGCAGACGGAATGATCCTGCGGGGCAGTACTGCGGTGAATGAAGCGGCACTGACGGGAGAGAGTATTCCCGTGGACAAAAAGCCCGGCGACCTTGTTTACGCAGGTACCGTCAATCTTTACGGACAGATCACCTTTAAGGCAACAAGAGTGGGCGAAGACACCACCCTTGCCAAGATCATCCAGATGGTCTCCGAGGCGGCAACAACCAAGGCTCCCCTGTCGAGAACGGCGGACCGGGTGGCTGCAACCTTTGTGCCCGTGGTGTTCTTTACGGCACTCCTGACCTGTGCCGGCTGGCTGCTGGCAGGCAGGAATCTGGGATTTGCCACAGCAAGAGCCATTTCCGTATTGGTCATCAGCTGTCCCTGTGCATTGGGCCTTGCCACGCCGGTTTCCATCATGATGGGAAACAGCATCGGTGCCAAAAACGGTATCATGTATAAAACAGCCCAGTCTCTGGAAGAGTCCGGACGATGCAACGTTGTTGTACTGGACAAGACCGGGACCCTCACCAAGGGAACTCCATCGGTAACGGACGTCATGCCCCTTGCCGGAAATTCGGAAGAAGAGCTTCTGGAGCTTGCCTATTCCCTGGAGAGTATGAGCGAACATCCCCTTGCCAGAGCCGTAGTGGAATACGGGAAAGAGAGGGGCCTGACGAAAAAGGAAGTCACCGATTTCTCCGCAGTTCCCGGAAACGGATTGACCGGACGCATGGGGGGAGAGCGGATCTACGGCGGAAATGCCACATATCTTGCTAAAAAGATCACCCTGAACACCGGCCAGAAACAGCTGGCGGATGAGCTGGCAGGCGAAGGGAAAACGCCCCTGTACTTTGCGACAGAGAAAAAGGTCCTTGGTATCATTGCCGTGGCCGACACCCTGAAAGAAGACAGTGTGGAAGCCATCCGTCAGGTGAAAAAGCAGGGCCTTCAGGTCATCATGCTCACCGGCGATCACAGTATGACCGCCGAAGCCATCGGCTATCAGGCCGGAGTGGACAGGGTCATCGCCGAGGTCATGCCGGATGAAAAAGAAGCAGTG
>JAFUUM010000174.1 GCA_017477805.1 Lachnospiraceae bacterium | reverse complement strand
TACTTTGCTGCAAATGGAGCTGTCTGAAGCTCCCGTCAGCCTGTCTTCTTTGATAATCATAGAGTCTGTAAGTGATATCACTGCTCTGCTGGATCTCCAATAAAAGAGTCCCTTTTCGGATGGCATGGACCGTTCCCGGTGTGATAAAAAAGAAATCACCCTTATGAAGAGGAATAACGTTGATGAGATCATCCCATCTGCCTTCCTCCACCATGCATCGAAGTTCATCTTTCGTTTTTGCGTGATGCCCGATGACGATATCCGCTCCTTCATCGCAGTCTAAAATGTACCAGCATTCTGTCTTACCGTTTGCGCCGTTTTCCTTTGCGGCTGCATAACCGTCATCGGGATGCACCTGGATGCTCAAATGGTCAAAGGCATCAATGATCTTTACGAGTAAGGGGAATTCTTCCCCCTCTGCGTTCCCGAAGAGTTCCCGGTGATCTCGCCACAACTCCCGAAGAGTCTGTCCTGCATAAAGACCGTTCTTGACGATACTCTCTCCTCCCGGCATTGCGGAAACCACCCAGGCTTCCCCGGTTTTGTCTCCTGCCCCTTCGTAACCGTACTCCGACCGTAACCGGGTTCCGCCCCAGATCACATCTTTACAATAGGGTTTCAAAAAAATAAGTTCATCCATAAATTTGTCAACCATTTCTACATTTTAAGAATACCGAAAAAATCGGCTTGTTTCAATATTGTTTCATTTTAACACGGAAAAAGCACCCCGCAAAGGGAAGACTTCACGGGATGCTTTTTCTTCATTCTTATACAGGAAGATGGTTGTACACTAAGATAGTACAATATCCTTGTGACAAACTCGTGACAAATCACCGACAATTAATAAAAAGTTTTGCCTTTCGTTCCATCATTTCATCCAAACGGGTTAAATATTCCGAAATTTCTTTTACATTTTCACACCGTTCGATCCTTCCACCGGGGAAAACACGCTTGGATATGGTGCCGGCACCGCAAGCTACAATTGACTCAACTTCCTCCATGATGAGGATATTATACAATCCTTCTTTGCCCGACTTTGCATATCCCACGTTTTCCAGATTGCCCGTCATATGCTTTTGGCGGTAAAGATAATACGGATCCAGTCCCATTCTCTTCATGGCCGCGGAAGCGATCTCCATGCTCTCCCCCATCTGATCCGCAGAGGGCATTTCAATAGACTGTTCTCTGATCCTGTCGGAGAGACGGCTGCCCTTTTTCACGGCAAGAGAATGGACCGTAACGGAATCCGGCGCCAGCTCCTCGATCCTGCGGAAGGTCTTTTCCACATCCGCCGGGGTCTCTCCCGGAAGTCCCAGGATGGTATCCATATTGATGTTATCAAAGCCCGCTTCCCGTGCGGCCTCAAAAGCCTTCACCGTATCCTCTACGGTATGGAGTCTGCCGATGATGTCCAGGGTCTGCTGCTTCATGGTCTGGGGATTGATGGAGATCCTGGTGACCCGGGCCTCTTTAAGGACCTTGAATTTGTCGGTGCTGACGCTGTCGGGGCGTCCCGCTTCCACGGTGTATTCTTTCAATTTGGAAACATCAACAAGAGAAGCAATACCATCCGTCAGACGCTTTAACTGCTCCGCGGAAAGGGATGTGGGGGTACCGCCGCCGATGTAGATGGTATCCGGCGTGATCCCCGGATAAAAGGAAACTGCCTGCTCGCATTCCCTTAACAGCCGATCCACATAGGCATCCAGTCTGTCCTTATAAACTGCCACGGGATAGGAAGGGAAAGAACAGTAAAGACAGGTGGTGGGGCAAAAAGCCACACCCAGATACAGACTGTAACAGGGTTTCCCCTCCTGCACCTTCTTTTCAATATCCCGGATCAGAGCGCCTTCCCGTTTTGCGATATCGATGCTGAGTTCTGTCTTTTCCGTGGTCACGGCATGGGCTCCCTGCAGGAAGTTTCTGATCTCGTCCTCGCCTTTTCCATCAGCCAGCATGGTCATGGCGATCTTCGTGGGACGGATGCCGGTAAGATCTCCCCAGGGAAGTTTTTTCCCGGTGCGTTCCGATAAGGAATCGTACAGGAAGCGTTTTAATCCGTTCTTAAACGCAGCTTCCGGTACACCGCTGCATTCCCAGTGATAAGTCTTCGCGGGCGTCCCCTTCTCTTCCTCTTCTTCAAAAGCACACTCCACAAAGGAAGGGTCAAAGAACAGGGTTGCTCTTGTCTTTGCCTTTTGGATCTCCCGGTTCTTTACCACCGCAGAGGAGGGAGTCAGGACCTTTACTTCTACTCCGGGATAAAAGGCGGAAAACAGAGCGTGAATGTCATAAATATATGAATCTGAATTCGAATGAATGATATAATATTCCATAAATATAATCTGTAATTAATTTCT
>JAFUUM010000173.1 GCA_017477805.1 Lachnospiraceae bacterium | reverse complement strand
TTTTTCACCTCCATGATGAAACAATACTATACGAGCAGGCGGTATTCGTCAAGCAAGTTCTGGTTTCTTTCGAAATCTTTTACAAATTTTACTGTTGTAAAATTGGTTACTATGCGGAAAATGGCCGTTTAAGTGATTTTCGAAGCGGGATCTGTTGAGTTTTCCGCGTCTCGTATGGTATGTTTGAATCCCTGAAATACCTACCGTTTCCCGCAGGGAAAGGAGGTTTCTCTTTTGTGATACATATATCGACAGATTGTGTCACAAACTTTAAGCCTGCTTTGCAGGTGTCTTACAGACCGATCGTGTCGGTAATGTTTCCCAGCTTGCAATAAAATGATCCTAAAAAACAAAGTCACTTTTGAGTTCTTGTCCGTTTCGGACGAATTTTCAAAACCGTAACCGAAAAAACGTCAACAACTGCGGTATCGCAGGTATTTCGGGAAGATCGGATTATATCACGGACCCTTTTGGAAACACCGATCAAATTTGTAAAAGTCATATTCAAATGAGGGCAGGTCGAAACGATAAGGAAGCCCCTCTTATGCAGAATTTTCGTGGTGACCTGCCCGCCTTTCTATGTTACAATGTAGGGCGATAGATAATTAGATTGGAGTTTTCGGGTATGAAGCGTTTGATCCCTGTTTTGATAGCTGTGGTACTGATCCTGCTGATCGGTGGATACGGAGCATGGTCCGTATATGAGGAAAAGTTTTCCTATTCCAAAGAAGAAGCGGACCGAACAGGGTATTTTGGTATCCAGGGTGCGGAGGACGTGGCCCTTGTTATGGACCGCACCATCATGGAAGAAAAGGGCTATTTGCAGAACGGGTTTACTTATGTGTCACATGATTTTGTGACCTCTTATTTTATTCCCTTCAGATTTTATATCAATAAAGATGAAAACATCATAAGATACACGCTGCCGGACAGGATTTTGGAAGTGACCATCGGCGAACCCTCTTACAGGGATGGGGATACGGTGGTAGCTACGGATTATGTGCCGGCTTTTTATAGGGGAGAAGTCCTGTATTTTTCTCTGGATTTCGTCAGACTCTTCAGAGCCTTTGATATGACCTATTACGATGACCCCGCCAGAATGGTCATTACGAGAAAACCCGCAGAAGAGATGAAGACCGCGGAATTTACCGTGGACACCGCAGTCCGTGTAAAGGGCGGCATCAAAAGCAGCATCCTGACACATGTGTCGGCGGGCGACAAGACGGTGATCCTCGACTCCATGGATACCTGGAGTAAAGTTGCGACGGCGGACGGTTTTCAGGGCTACGTGGAGAACAAACAGCTGACGAACATCACCACGGAAAAAGAGTCCCTGGCAAACAGTACCAGCGTTTACGGAGATCTTGAGTACACTTCCCAGAAACGGGACCACAAGATCATCCTGGGCTGGCAGCTTCAGGAAGGCGGCTATTCCGGTATTGATTATCTGGAGGAACTGACGGGAAAGACTCAGGGCTTAAACGTAATCTCTCCCACCTGGTTTTACCTTGCAGACAACGAAGGAAACGTATACAGCAGAGCGGCTGCGGATTATGTGGAAGCGGCCCACAAAAGAGGTCTGGAAGTATGGGCGCTGGTGGATGATTTCTCCGCTTCCGTGGATGACGGTGAGATCTTCTCTTCCTCTGCTAAAAGACGCTATGTTATCGATCAACTGATGGAAAAAGCGGATGCCACAGGACTTGACGGTTTCAATATCGATTTTGAAAAAGTGGCTGAAAGCGCCGGCCCTCATTTTATCCAGTTTATCCGAGAACTTTCCATCGAATGCCGTGCAAGGGGCATTGTCCTTTCCATCGACAATTATCCTCCCGTGGGCGGCAGGATCTGGTATTACTGGACCGAGCAGGGTATTTTTGCGGATTACGTGGTGATCATGGGTTACGATGAGCACTATGCAGGCAGCAAGGAAGCCGGATCTGTGGCCAGCATTTCCTTTGTGGAGAACGGCATTGCCGATATGTCCAAGTATGTTCCCAAGGCCAAACTGATCAACGGTGTGCCTTTTTATACAAGAGTCTGGAAAACAAAAGGAACGGAGCTGACCAGCGATGCACTTCCGCTGCCGGATCAGCAGAATTTCCTTGCCAAAAACAGCATCGCCCTGACCTGGGATGATGAGACCTGCCAGAACTATGGCGAGATGACCAGTAACGGTACTTTCTATCAGGTCTGGGTTGAGGATTCCGAGTCCATAGAGGCAAAACTCAGCGTGATGGAGACCTATGCCATTGCGGGTATGGCCTGCTGGCGGCTCGGCATGGAGACCCCCGATGTATGGGACGTGATCGGAGCCTATGCACAGAGGTAGTTTTTAGGTATTTATCGGTATTTATCATGGAGACAAAAGTCATTGAATTAACGGAAAACACACTGGATACGCCGGAAAGTGAAGAGGTCCTGAAAGAAGCGGGATCCATCATCAAAAACGGCGGCCTTGTGGCATTCCCCACGGAAACGGTCTACGGACTGGGCGGGGATGCCTTAAATCCCGAATCATCCCGGAAGATCTATGCTGCCAAAGGCAGACCTTCCGATAACCCTTTGATCGTACACATTGCAGATATCGAGGACCTTCGGCCCATCGTAAAGACCATCCCCGAAAAAGCAAAAAAACTTGCGGATGCGTTCTGGCCCGGCCCTTTGACCATGATCTTTGAAAAAGCGGATATTGTTCCGAGGGAGACCACGGGAGGACTTGAGACCGTTGCGGTCCGTTTCCCTTCCGACCCGGTGGCGGCAGCCTTTATCGAACACGCCGGAGGCTATATTGCGGCACCCTCTGCCAATACGTCCGGAAGACCCAGCCCCACGCTGGCAAAATACGTGGTGGAGGATCTTAGCGGAAAGATCGAGATGATCTTAGACGGCGGACAGGCCTGCATCGGCCTGGAGTCCACCATTGTGGACACCACCGTGGAACCGCCCATGATCTTAAGACCCGGTTACATCACAAAGGCCATGCTGGAAAAAGTCCTTGGAGAAGTGGATGTTGATAAGACCCTTTTGACGGATGACTCCGGGCAGGCCCCCAAGGCACCGGGCATGAAGTATAAGCACTATGCCCCCAAGGGAGACATGGCCATCGTCACCGGCGAAGCGGATGAGGTGGTAAAGCGGATCAATGACCTGACGGCCAAAGCTTTATCCGAAGGAAAGAAGGTCGGGATCTTCTGCAGCAGCGATACTGCAGCATCCTATGACAAGAGAGCGGTGATCAAGCCCGCCGGCAGCGCATCCGATGAGGACAGCGTGGCCAGAGAACTATACAGGATCTTAAGAGAATTTGATGATGAAAACGTGGAAGTGATCTACTCGGAAGCGTTTGATTACGGCGGCGTGGGAGCTGCCATCATGAACAGACTGCTGAAAGCAGCCGGAAGGAGAGTACTTTAATGAAAATAGCCATCGCATCGGATCACGGCGGATTTGCCCTGAAGGAGCAGATGAAGAAGCATCTTGCTGAAAAAGGATATGAGGTAAAGGACTTTGGCCCCGCAAGCGAAGCTTCCTGCGATTACCCTGTCTTTGCAAAGCCTGCAGCCCGGGCAGTTGCTGACGGTGAATGCGACAAGGGTATCGTGATCTGCACAACGGGCATCGGCGTATCCATCTGTGCGAATAAGGTAAAGGGGATCCGCTGTGCACTCTGCAGTGACAGCATGACCGCGAAGCTCACCAGACTGCATAACGATGCCAATGTACTGGCCATCGGAGCCGGCGTTACCGGACCGCTCCTTGCCACCGAGATCGCGGACACCTTCTTAGAGACCGCATTTTCCGGCGAAGAGCGCCACGCAAGAAGGATTTCCCTGATCGAAGAGCTTTGATCATATTCGGAACGAAAACGTATCACTGATACGCAAAAATATATTAAAAAAGGAGAGACGCAAAATGGGAAAAGTCATCATTATGGATCACCCTCTGATC